>CAJBHE010000254.1 GCA_903952885.1 uncultured Burkholderiales bacterium | reverse complement strand
GCTGCCCATATTCGAACAAGACTATTTTTCGCCCATGTACGCGCGACTACTGGCACTGCGGTCAACAGAAGTAATTGCCATCCGTTTATTTGGCAAAACTGGACCTTCATGCACAACGGCAAGATTGGCAATTGGCATGACTGCCGCAAAGATGTAGAAGACTTAATTGACCATGTGCACTACCCACATAGAGAAGGCACCACAGACAGTGAAGCTTTATTTTTAGTGGCACTTAGCAAAGGCCTAATTAATGATCCTATCTCTGCCCTGCAAGCAACATTACGTGACGTAAACAGCATCATGGAAAAACACAAATCAGATGAGCCTATGCGGATCTCTTGTGCACTGACCAATGGCAAAGAAATTTGGGCATTTAGATATTCAAGTGACGATCAATCACCAAGTATGTACTTTGGTTCCCCGCATACGCGAGCCAGCGAAGCTGGCTCCAACACAATCACAACCATTGCATCGGAACCATCAGATTCTGATGCTGCACACTGGTTCAAAGTTGAAGAACGTCATGGCATCCATTGGACAGAGCAAGGTCTACAGCATTTCAAGATAACTATCTAAATTCTTAGAAGAAATGCTAAGTGGCGACCCCTGCGGGAAATGAAACCGCTTGTACTGAAATTCATGCCATTTTTCAAATTAATCTGTTCGTTTAGGTCTTGCTCACATAGTGTGAGCATATGAATTTATGTAGCTAAATTCAATTCAGTAATTCACTAACGATCAGTACGTCAGAACAAAGTTTTGGCCCTTTGTTTTTTGCACTATCAAGACATAAAGATGAACAGAGTCGTTTTTTCCTGCAGAGTGCCTAGCCGACCCAGACTCAATTAGATATTGCAAACGAATTCATTAGTGCGGAACTCGAATGCCCAGTAATAGTCCCAGCACGTCCAATGGGCGGTGTGGCCTATACCCTTTATTGCATCATGCATTTCGAGCTCGGTGGGGAAGTTCTTGAGCACCTTGTGACTTGAGCCATTAGCAAGTTGGCGAGTCTGATAAGTATTTCCTTCTGAGTCCTCATCAGTGATCCTGGAACTACTACCCTCAACATACAAATTGTCCAAGAAAACCACCCTTGAATCAGGTTTAAGACGATACGACAAGCCCTTCAAGAACTCGTGTATGCGTGACTTTGGCACATGAGAAAACCAAAACCCTGCAAACGCGGCGTTCAAATTTTCTGGCATTTTTGGAAGATCGTATGCATCGCCGATTTGAAAAATAACGGATTGAATGTCCAAGCGGCCTTTTGCAATGGACAAAGTCTCAGCAGCTGTATCTATGGCAAACAGGGATGAAGCTCTTGGTGCAATGTACTGAGTCCAATAGCCTGTACCGCAAGCTATTTCAAGGACATGAGCCTCATAAAACTTGGGGGGCAACCAGTCTCTAATTTTGGAAAGGTCGCTTTGACGTTCAACCTTTAAATAAATTTCATCATACTGGGCAGCGCGAGATCGATAGTAAGACTGCAGTTTTAGTTGATCAAAGGCCATCAATCTCAACTTATGGAAGTTCACACAATTTGCTCACGTAGCGTGAGCATAGTGAATTCTTTAAAAACAATCAATTCATTTTTTCATGAATGCTCAATGTAAGAATCAATAAAAAGCAAGACGAAAAAAATGCTTCCTAGGGAAGCATAAGCGTAAATCTTATAAAAGGAATCCGGAAAACTACTTAAGGTATTGAAAATCTTCAGGATTTTGATTTTGGTGGGCGATGCAAGTTTCGAACTTGCGACCCCTGCAGTGTGAATGCAGTGCTCTACCCCTGAGCTAATCGCCCTTGTCCATCTCTGGAAAGAAGATTATTGTGCCACAGAATTTTCCAGTTTTCGCCAAACTGTATGTCCACCGCTCGATTTATCAAGCTGAAGCAGCACATCGCCGTGCTGCGTCATCTCTTGTTCGGTGGCGGCAATCACGGGAAGCTGGTAGCTGCTGAGGTCCACGCGCACTGCTGAGCGGGTTTGCTGGTCGTTGCTCTCCACCTCCATGAGCAAGGCGTCTTGGCCGCGCGTCATGTTGATGTAAACATCAGCCAACAGCTCGGCATCCAGCAACGCGCCGTGCAATGTGCGGCCTGAGTTGTCCACCTCTAAGCGGTCACACAAAGAGTCGAGCGAGTTGCGCTTGCCCGGAAACATTTCTTTGGCCATCACCAAGGTGTCGGTGATGCCGTCGACAAAGGTGTGGAACCTTGGGCGGCCTTGCAGCTCAAGCTCTTTGTTCAAAAAGCCCACGTCAAACGGCGCGTTGTGAATGATGACTTCCGCGCCTTCGATGTATTCCAGAAACTGATCGACCACCTCAGCAAACTTCGGCTTGTCTTTCAAAAACTCATTGGTGATGCCGTGAACGCGCAAAGCGTCTTCGTGGCTATCACGCTCGGGGTTCAAATAAAAATGCAGGTTGTTGCCTGTGAGCTTGCGATGCAGCAATTCAACGCAACCAATCTCAATGACGCGGTCCCCGCCTTCAGCCGAGAGGCCGGTGGTTTCGGTGTCTAGAAAAATCTGGCGCATGGTCAGTGGTTTTCTTTGGCGTGGTTGATGGTGTACTTTGGAATTTCCACCACCAAGTTTTGCTGCGCCACGATGGCTTGGCAGCTCAAGCGTGAGTTGGGCTCCAAGCCCCAAGCACGGTCGAGCAAGTCGTCTTCGTTTTCATCGGCTTCGTTGAGCGACTTGAAACCCTCGCGCACGATGACGTGACAGGTGGTGCAAGCGCAGCTCATGTCGCAGGCGTGTTCGATGTTGATGTAGTGCTCCAACAGCACTTCACAGATGGTGCTACCAGCAGCAGCTTGAAGCTCCGCGCCATTGGGGCAGAGTTCGGCGTGGGGCAAAATTTTGATGATGGGCATTTAGATGTTCTCGATGTTTTGTCCGGCCAAGGCGTGTTGAATGCCTCGGTTCATGCGTTGTGCGGCGAAAGCCTCTGTACCTTTGGCCAGGGCTTCGGTGATGGCTTCGATCGCAGCTGCGTCTTCTAGTTTTTTGGCGTCAAGCGTAGCTGCCATCAAAGCGTCGATGCGCGTGCGGTCTTCGGCAGATAGCAAATCGCCATCGGCTTGCAAAGCGCTTTGCGTGGCCAACCACATGCGATCGGCATCCACACGTGCCTCCACCAAAGCGCGTGCTTTGATGTCTTGCTCTGCGGTCTTGAAACTGTCTTGCAGCATGGCTGCAATTTGGTCATCAGACAAACCATACGAGGGCTTGACGGTGATGTTGGCGGTGACGCCGCTGAG
>CAJBHE010000253.1 GCA_903952885.1 uncultured Burkholderiales bacterium | reverse complement strand
GCAAATCAAGATGACGGGAGCCGCCACACCAATGCTGGCGTAGTTAGGCAAGATACCCACAATGAACGTGGACAAACCCATGATCAGGATCGTGACCAAAAAGGTGTACTTACGGCCGATCATGTCGCCCAAGCGGCCAAAGAAGATCGCGCCGAAAGGGCGCACGATGAAGCCAGCAGCAAATGCCAACAAGGCGAAGATGAACGCAGAGCCTTCATCCAAGCCGCTGAAAAACTGCTTCGCAATAATTGCGGCAAGTGAACCGTAAAGGTAAAAGTCGTACCACTCGAAAACGGTACCCAATGAAGAGGCAAAGATCACCTTCTTCTCTTCCGCCGACATCGGGCGATCTACATCTAGTGTTGCCATGTGTTTTGTCTCCTTAGACGATTAACTTCCAATGCCCTGACTGAACATTGCGCCGTGCAACTATCAGCGGGATTGCTGACCCATTTCTGACGTTACCAGAGCTCTGCAATTGCAACATCCGAGAGACAACCGAAAGCACGGTAATAACCCGAATGAATAATTTCTTATGGTGACAAAAAATGCTTTTGCAATGAAAAACATCTCAAACACGGACGAACACTCACAGGGTAATTACTGATCAAAATTTTCAAACTCAAGTGCCTGCTATGAACGCTTCACACCTTGCTGAATGCTTGCGGCGCTGTCCCAAGCATTGTGAAACCATTGATCCCCGTCAAGGTAAGCGCGCATCATGGGCAAGGCATCCAACCCCCAAAACACTTTGTCATCCACGTAGAAAGTGGGCACGCCGAATGCACCGCGTGCTATCGCTTCTTCGGTGTTGGCCTTGAGTTGATCTTTTACATCGGGCGCATCTACCGAGCGCTGGGGCGACAGTTGCTGCGTGAGGGCTTGCAAACGTGCGGCATCGTCTGCCGCTGCACCGCCGTGCCAGACGTGCATGAAAAGGGTTTCGCACACGTAACGATTGGGCTCGCCCTCATCACTGCACGCTACCGCCAAGCGCAACAGCGCCAGCGGGTTGAAGGGGTGTGACTGCGGCATGTCCAAGGTCACGCCCAGTTGCTTAGCTTGCCAAAGAACTTGGCGATACGTCCACTCTCGCTTACCTACAATTTCTGCTGGGCCTAACTGGCCGAAGTGTTTGAGCATGGCGGCAAATAACACGGGCTTATAAACCACTCGGTGGCTTAAGCCCATTAGACTTTTGGGCAAAGCTTCGAATGCGAGGTAGGCATAGGGCGAAATGAAATCGAGGTAGCAGATGATGGTTTTCATGGTCGACCTTCTAAGTCAATCAGGGCTGCAGTTTGGCTTGCAAACGCATCTGAATCAAACGCCAAACCTCTCTCTTGCCCTGGGGAGCCAGGTGGCCCCAGCCTGTGATTTCGTCGAGCGAACGAAAACAGCCTTCACACAAGCGGGACTGATCCGACATGCTACAGACCGAAATACAGGGCGAGAGCGGCGTGTCTTCTTTATCCAGCTCGCGCACAGACATCTGTTGCAAACGCAGTTCTGCAGCAGAAAGACGCGGCTTATATGAGATTAGACGATTCAACATGGCTGCGAATTTTCAACAAGTCGCGACTGCTCAAACCGAGCGTTTGTTCAAAACCGCGCGTGACACGAGGGAATTAGGCTGGCGACCCAAAGCCTCGCTGATGAACACGCCCGCATCAATCAACTGATCCAGATCAATGCCGGTGTCAATGCCCATGCCATGCATCATGTAGACAAGATCTTCGGTGGCCACGTTACCGGTTGCACCTTTGGCATACGGGCAACCGCCGAGGCCCGCCACAGATGACTGAAAATTCCACACACCCATTTGCAAAGCGGCCAATGTGTTGACCAAAGCTTGGCCATAGGTGTCATGAAAATGACCGCACACATCGTTGAGCGCGAAGTGTTTTAGCGTGGCCTCCATGGCGGCCTGCACTTTACGCGGTGTGGCCACCCCAATCGTGTCGGCCACGTCCACGCGTTGCACGCCAATGCCCTTCATCAAACCTGCCAAGTAGCTCACGCGCTCGGGTGCGATATCGCCCTCATAGGGGCAGCCCACGGTGCAGCTCATCGCGCCACGCACCGCGATGCCCGCTTCGCGTGCGGCTTTGACGACAGGCGCAAAGCGCTCGATGCTTTCGACGATCGAGCAGTTGATGTTCTTTTGGCTAAACGCTTCGCTGGCTGCACCAAACACCACGATCTCATCGGGCTGGGTTTTCAGCGCAGCTTCAAAGCCTTGCAAATTGGGCGTGAGCACCGAATAGCGCACACCCACTTCGCGGTGGATGCCCGCCATCACCTCGGCGTTATCGGCCATCTGCGGCACCCATTTGGGCGACACAAAACTGGTGACTTCAATCTCTTTCAGCCCTGCCGCTTGCAGGCGGTGCACCAGCTCGACCTTGACGGCGGCTGGCACGGGTTGCTTTTCGTTTTGCAGGCCGTCGCGCGGGCCCACATCCATCACACGCACACGGTGGGGCAAATTCATAGCCATGGTCACACTTTCAATTTCAAGAGCTCTTCGCCTTCGGCCACTTGGTCACCCGGCGCGTAGAGCAGTTCCAACACTTCACCATCCGCAGGCGCGGCAATGGTGTGCTCCATTTTCATCGCTTCCATGACCGCCAGCGGTTGACCGGCCTTGACTTTGTCACCTGCAGCAACCGCAAACGACACCACCTTGCCGGGCATGGGGGCGGTCAAGCGGCCACCGGCCTCTTGCACTTCGCCCGCGTGGGCTAAGGCATCGACCACCGTGATGCGTGTGGCACCTTGCGGCGCAAACACATGGGCAACATCGTCAT
>CAJBHE010000252.1 GCA_903952885.1 uncultured Burkholderiales bacterium | reverse complement strand
GTTACGGCCGCTGAACAACAGAAGACCCCAACCTCATCATTGAGAGACAAAAAAGCCAGCTAAATCAGCTGGCTTTTTTAATTACCAATCAATATCAAGTCTCCAAAGATTGGCACTCAGGCACGGGCGTTGGCAAGACTTTCCGCTCATAGAAGGCTTGCAAATTATCGAGGGTCAACGCTGCCATGGCTTGACGTGTTTCCACTGTCGCGCTGGCGATATGGGGCGTCAGCACCACATTGGACAAGCGGCGCAACTCGGGGTCGATGACAGGCTCATCCCAAAACACATCTAAGGCCACGCCCGCAATGGCTTTGTCTTTCAGAGCTTGCACCAAGACAGGCTGGTCGACCACCGAACCACGGGCGATGTTAATGAGATAACCCTTGGGACCAAGGGCTTGCAAGACCGGAGCGCCAATCAATTTTTGGGTGTCACCCCCGCCAGTCACGGCAACCACCAAATAGTCCACCGCTGCCGCCAACTCAACGGGAGTTTTGTAAAAGTCATAGGGTAAGTCAGCCTTAGCTTGACGCCCCGTGTAGGCAATCCTCATGTCAAATGCTGAAGCTCGTTTGGCAATGGCGCGACCAATACGACCCATACCCAAAATTCCTAGACGTGCACCCGACACTTTGTGGGTTAATGCAAATACATCGTCCACCCAGTCACCGTTTCGCACAAATTTGTCGGCCTGCGGAATGCGCCGCCCAATGGACAGCATGAGTCCAATGGCCAAGTCCGCCACATCATCAGTCAATACGCCGGGTGTATGCGTGACGATGATCCCTTTCTCGATGGCTGCCGCAACGTCCACCCCGTCGTAACCCACACCGCAAATGGCAATCAGCTTCACGTGGGGAAGCATCATCAACAACTTTTTATCGACCTTGGCCGCACCTGTGCCAACGATGGCAGTGACCTTGCTCAAAGCCCCTGGGTCTTTGATATGGGTGTGGTCATGCACGATGTAGTCAGCCTCTTGCAGTGCTTTCATCATGAAGGGTGGCAAGGGCGAGACTTGCAAAATTTCTTGTGCCATGACGGAGTCCTCCAGCTTTTCTTGAGCTTACTCTAACTGCTTATTGGCTAACAAGGCATACCTTGTCTGAAGGCTCGTCCCAACACGACATGGCTGACTCTTTAGCCACTCGGCCCTTAATGACAGCGTCTACAGCAGTGCCCTGGGCCTGCACTGCTCACCAAGCAGTTTGCGCCGTTGTATGAGCTGCTTTGACTTGTAAGAGTTTGAACGAAGTCGTTGCAGGCTTTTACAGCAAGCCATCGCTCAGAAAGCACTCACCGAGTGAAGGGCCCTAAATTCACAGGCACATAAATCGCAAACAGGTAAAAAAATGGGAGCCTAGAAGGCTCCCATTTTGTTTTGACCTGTGGAACGGCCAGACTGAAATTAAGCCTTTTTGGCGTAAGCAGAACACCAACCTTTACCAGCTACTTGCTTACCAGCAAATAGTGGGCATGCACCAGCAGCGTCGTCAGCTTTACCTTGGAAAAGGGCGCAGTTTCCACAATGTTGGCCTGCAGCGTATTTGGGTTGTTTGGCTTTGTCCACCTTGGTGGCGTCAGCTTTGTAGCCTAAGCCTGTTGCTTGAGGGTCTTTTTCGTCAACCATGGCTGCTTGCGCAGCAGTTGTTGCAAAAGCAGCAACGCCAGCAACAGAAATGGTTTGCATGATGAATACGCGACGGTTGGTAGGTTTGTTCATAAGTGTGCTCTGTGCAAAGTTAGAAATTTGGCTAGCGAGTGCTAACGTAATTTATTTTAACGACGGATGAGGGCGCATGATGGACTGACATCAAGTGCCCTCATTTATAAGTCCAGCTTAAACTGTTAAGCGACTGCTGTTTGTTTGATCACCTCTGCCGTGATGGGCAGTCGACGCACACGTTTGCCAGTCAACTTGGCAACCGCATTGGCAATGGCAGGTGCTACCACCGCCGTGGCTGGTTCGCCAATACCGCCAGGCTTCTCAGTGCTCTTGACCAACACGATGTCGATCTTGGGCGCCTCGTTCATGCGCACGGGTTGGAAGTTGTGATAGTTGGTCTCTTGCACACGGCCATTGGCCATGGTGATTTGGTGCTTCAGAGCCGCACCCATGCCAAAGATGATGCTGGACTGCAACTGTGCTTCCACCGTATCGGGGTTGACCATGTGGCCCATGTCTGCCGCCACTGTCACGCGGTGCACTTGCACCTCGCCGCTGTCGTTCAAGCTCACCTCGGCCACTTGGGCCATGTAGGTGTCGTAACCTTCCATCAGCGCAATACCCAAGGCACGACCTTTGGCCAATGGCTTGCCCCAGCCTGATTTGTCAGCGGCGAGCTTGAGCACATTGGCAAAGCGTGGTTTACCGGCGAGCAAGCTCATGCGGTATTCATAAGGGTCTTTGCCAGCGGCTTTGGCCAACTCGTCCATGAAGCTTTCATTCGCAAAAGCGTTCATGTTGTGGCTCACCGCACGCCAGTAGCCCACGCGGATGCCCGTGTCGTGAATCACCAAGTCGTGTTGGGTGTTGGCAATGTTGTAGCCCGTCACAGCGGCTTCAGCCATGAAGGGGTCCATCGTGTCTTTGGGCAAACCAAAGGCGCGTTGGGTGACCGACTGAGAAGCCACTTTGAAATGCATCGCCACAGGCTTGCCTGAGGCATCCAAACCGGCCTTGAGCTGGTTCACGCCGACTGGACGGTAGTAGTCATGCGTCATATCGTCTTCGCGGGTCCACAGCAGTTTGACTGGCTTGTTCACGGCCTTTGAAATTTCTGCCGCTTGCACGATGAAGTCCAGCTCCAAGCGACGGCCAAAGCCACCACCCAAGAAGGTGGTTTGCAGCGTGACGTCTTCAGGCTTCAAACCCAAAGCACCGGCCACAGCGCCTTGTGCGCCTTGTTGGAACTGGGTGGGGCCAATCAACAAAGCTTTGTTGCCTTGCACATGGGCCGTGAAGTTCATCGGCTCCAGCGGCGCATGGGCTTGCATGGGAATGACGTACTCGGCTTCCAGCACTTTGGCAGCGCCTTTGAGAGCAGCCGCCACATCACCTTGTGGCTTGGTGATTTCCAACACCTTGCCTGTTTTCAACGCTTGGCGTGTGCCGTCGATCACGCTGGAATCGCTCAAAGAAGCGCCTGCGCCCTCGTCCCATTGAATGCTCAGCAAGTCGCGGGCTTTTTTGGCTTGCCACCAGCTGCTGGCCACCACGGCCACGCCATCACTGATTTGCACCACGTCAATCACGCCCGCAGACGCTTTGGCTTTAGCGCCGTCAAAGCTCTTGACCTTGCCGCCAATCACAGGGCATTGCGCCAGCGAGGCGTACACCATGCCAGGCAACTTCACGTCAATACCAAACTCGGCTGTGCCGTTGACCTTCGCTGGCGTGTCTACGCGCTTAGTGCGCTTGCCCACGATTTTGAAATCCTTGGGATCTTTCATCGGTGGTTTCTCTGGCACGGGCATGCGTGCTGCCGCTTCGGCCAATTCACCATACGTGGACTTCAAGCCCTTAGGACCATAAACCATGCCCTTGTCGGCGCGGACCAAATCGCGGTCCACCGCCCAACGTGCTGCAGCCGCGGTGATGAGCATTTCGCGCACTTGTGCGCCTGCCACGCGCAGCTTGAGCCAGCCATCACGTACCGAAGTGGAGCCACCAGTGATTTGCGCGCCCAACAAGGCGTTGACATAGACCGCATCAGGTGGCGCTGCAGCAACTTTGATTTGGCTGATGTCCACGTTCAGCTCTTCAGCAATCAACATGGGCATGGAGGTGTACACACCTTGACCCATTTCCGAGCGGGCAGACAGCAAGGTGATGACATTGTTGTCGGCAATGTGCACCCACGCATTGGGCGTATGCACTGTGCCTGCGGCCATGGCTTCGCCTTGGGTGGCGGGCAAGTTAAAACCGAGCATCAACCCGCCGGTGACGGCTGCCGATGTTTTGAGGAATGAACGGCGAGAGGTATTTGTTTGTGTCATGGTGTGTCTCCGGCGGTTCAAGCTTTGCGCATCATGGCGGCGGCATCTTTGACGGCGGCACGCACACGGACGTAAGTGCCACAGCGGCACAGGTTGGCGCTCATGGCTTGGTCAATTTCGGCATCGCTGGGGTTCTTGTTTTTGGCGAGCAACGCAGCGGCACTCATCAACTGGCCCGATTGGCAGTAGCCGCACTGAGGCACATCATGTTTGATCCACGCCACTTGCAGTGGGTGGCTGTTGTCTTTGGAGAGGCTCTCGACGGTGGCGACTTTTTTGCCAGACACGCTAGAGAGTGGGGTTTGACAGGAGCGAACAGGCTGGCCGTCCACATGCACGGTACAAGCGCCGCACAACGCAGCACCGCAACCAAACTTGGTGCCTGTGAGTCCCAGCTCATCGCGAATAACCCACAACAGTGGGGTATCTGTTTCGGCGTTGGCCTTGGCGGCTTTGCCGTTGATTTGAAAATCGACACTCATCAACGTCTCCTCGAAATAAGTATTATGAAGTATCAAGCAAAAGTTATTACGATGTGTGACACCCCGTTTCGGGTTTTCCCTTTACTTGTCACCTGCGACACACAGAACCACCATGAGCCATATTTCTGACCTGCGCAAAAGCTACGAACGCGCCGAACTCAACGAGTCAGCTTCTGCGGCAGACCCAATGCATCAATTCGACCTTTGGCTCAAGGAGGCCATCTCTAGCGAGGTGCCTGAGCCAAACGCCATGACTTTAGCTACCGTCGGCAGCGACTTACGCCCCAGCACGCGTGTGGTGCTCATCAAAGGCTACGACGAACGCGGCATTGTGTGGTTCACCAACTACAACAGCCGCAAAGGACAGCAAATAGCGGTTAACCCATTTGCCGCCTTGCAATTCCATTGGGTTGAGCTAGAACGCGTGGTGCGAATCGAGGGCCGCGTGGAAAAAGTCAGCGACGCCGAAAGCGACGACTACTTCAATAGCCGCCCGCTCGATTCGCGCATTGGGGCCTGGGCCAGCCCACAAAGCCAAGTGATTGAAGGGCGCGGCACCTTGGTGGCCAACGCGGCCAGATACGGCGCGCAGTTTTTGTTGCAACCACCACGCCCAACGCACTGGGGCGGCTACCGTTTGGTACCCGAGCAGTGGGAGTTTTGGCAAGGCCGTAAGAGCCGCTTGCATGATCGCTTGCGTTATCGGCAATTGGCTGAAGGAGCTTGGGTTCGCGAGCGACTGGCGCCTTAGAAGCTCACCTGCGCACCGACTTTCAAGCTACGCCCTGCCAACGGCGGCGCGTTGTTACCCATGGTTTGAGTCAGTACAGCGGTGGATGAATAAGCCAGTTTATTGGTGATGTTGTCCAACTTTGCAAACAGCAACCAATGCGTAGGACCGCTGTGCGTGTGGTAGTTCAAGCCCGCATGCCACAAGGTATTGGCGGCGGTGGTCACGCCAGGGCTTGCGCCGTTGTCTGGTACGCGGTTTTGTGCAGCGGCATGCTGAAAGCCCAAACGCGCCCCCCAAGCGCTGCGCGTCCACACAGCATCTCCTCCCAGACGCATGGGCGCAATGCGCGGCAAGGGTGTGTTGTGCGTCAGGTCTTGGGCACGCAACATGTCAGCGCGCAGCTCTAAGTCCATTGCGCCGTGCGCCGCATTGGACGACAGCATTGCATCTTGGCCACCCACCACACGCTGCTTAGCGGTGGACTCAACGCCGTAAAAGCGGGCTCGCACGCCCTCAAAGGTATAAACCGGCAAATCGGCTGCGTTGG
>CAJBHE010000251.1 GCA_903952885.1 uncultured Burkholderiales bacterium | reverse complement strand
CCCATTTCCATGAATTGCGGTTTGCCATTCACGTCCAAGAACGTGGCATTCATGGCTTGGCTGTACTTGGTGCCGAGGTAGAACACATGGCCCACTTCGATGCCGCGCTCGATGGCGAGCACGCCTTGGCCATCTGGTGAAGCGTCACCCGCCACCACGTTGCGAATGTCGACCACCAAATCGGGCTCAGCCACATCGCGGCCAAAGTTGACGCCGGTCATGTGGAAGTCGAGTTCGTTAGCACCACAAATCCAATCGGCCATCACAGCCACATCGCGGTCGGCCACGATCTTCAATGGTTGCTTCAAGTTGACGGGGCCAAGGTAGCCAGGCTTGCAACCGAAGTGGTCTTCGATTTCAGTGGTTGTGGCAAAGCGGAAGCCGCCTTCAAAGCCGGTCAGCTTGCCCACTTTGACTTCGTTCATGTCATGGTCTCCGCGCAAGAGCAAGAGCCACACGTGTGATTTGACAACTTCGCCTTTGTCGTTGAGCGTGTCGGTAGCCAACACCAATGATTTGACGGTGGTGTTGAGCGGCACGTTCAACAAGGCAGCCACGTCTTCGCAGGTGCTCTTGCCAGGTGTGGCTGTTTTGGTCAGGGCCTGTGTTGCTGCAGCCCGTGCGTGTGCTGGGGCCAAGGACTCGGCCTTTTCCAGGTTGGCAGCGTAGGTGCTGGTGGGGCAATAGACGATGGCGTCTTCGCCGGTGGCGGCAATCACTTGGAACTCTTCGCTCAAGTCGCCGCCAATCGCGCCGCTGTCAGCGGCCACGGCGCGGTAAGTCAAACCGAAGCGGTCAAAAATATTGCGGTACGCGCATGCCATGACTTGGTAACTTTGCTTGGCGCTGTCTTGGTCGCGGTCAAAACTGTACGCGTCTTTCATGATGAATTCACGACCGCGCATCAAACCAAAGCGTGGGCGACGCTCGTCGCGGAATTTAGTTTGGATTTGGTAGAAGTTTTTGGGCAGTTGCTTGTAGCTGCGAATTTCTTGGCGGGCGATGTCGGTCACCATTTCTTCGCTGGTGGGTTGCACCACAAAGTCGCGGCCGTGGCGGTCTTTGATACGCAGCAACTCTGGGCCCATTTTGTCGAAACGGCCGGTTTCTTGCCACAGCTCAGCCGGCTGAACCACGGGCATGCTCAACTCAATCGCGCCAGCGCGGTTCATCTCTTCGCGCACGATGGCCTCGACCTTGCGAATGACGCGCAAGCCCATGGGCATGTAGTTGTAAATGCCAGCGCCGAGCTTTTTGATCAAGCCTGCGCGCATCATCAATTTGTGGCTGACCACTTCGGCATCAGCAGGGGCGTCTTTGAGGGTGGAAATGAGAAACTGGGAAGCTTTCATGCGTGCAATCGAATCTTCAATTTAATGGGGAATAGGGCAAATTCTGAGTAAAAGGATGCAGCACTGTGCATAATTGACATAGTTTAAAAAATTTGAGGTTTGATTATGCTTGACCGAGAAGGGTTCAGACCCAACGTCGGCATCATCTTGCTCAACCAGAAAAATCAGGTTTTTTGGGGCAAACGTATACGCACCCACAGCTGGCAATTCCCTCAGGGCGGCATTGATCGAGGAGAAACTCCCGAGCAAGCCATGATCCGAGAATTGCATGAAGAAGTGGGGCTCAGACAAGAGCATGTGCGCGTTGTTGCTCGTACCCGTGATTGGTTGCGCTATGAGGTGCCAGACCGGTTCGTCCGCCGCGACGCGCGCGGTTTTTACAAAGGCCAAAAGCAGATTTGGTTTTTGCTGCAAATGGTGGCGCCTGACCACCATTTGAATTTACGTGCCACCGACCATCCCGAGTTTGACGCTTGGCGTTGGAACGATTACTGGGTGCCGCTTGATTTAGTGGTCGAATTCAAACGCGGTGTTTATGAAATGGCACTGACCGAGCTGTCACGCTATTTGCCACGTCAAGATTTACGCAGCCGTTATTTGCGTGGTAGCGTACAACACCACGGGCATGACAACGGCAGTATGCCCAAGCAATTCGGAGGGATCATGCACATGGAATTACCGCCAGGCGCCACGTTTGATCCAGATCCGCAAGCTGAGTTGAGGTAGAACTTAGACACAAATGCAAACGCCCACCCAGGTGGGCGTTTTTTATTTAAAGAGCACCATATTG
>CAJBHE010000250.1 GCA_903952885.1 uncultured Burkholderiales bacterium | reverse complement strand
GGGACGCAGTGGAGCTGCCCAGCCAGTTCATGGAAAACTTCTGCTGGGAGTGGAGCGTGTTGCGCCACATGACGGCTCACGTTGATACAGGTGAGCCTTTGCCACGCGCGTTGTTCGACAAAATGCTGGCCGCCAAAAACTTCCAAAGCGGTTTGCAAACGCTGCGCCAAATTGAGTTCTCACTCGTGGACATGCTGCTGCACTCTGACGGTGAAAAAGCGCAAGACTTCATGCAAGTGCTGCGCGATGTGCGTGCCGAAGTGGCCGTGTTGCAAAGCCCTGCGTGGGGCCGCACGCTGCACACCTTCAGCCACATCTTTGCAGGCGGCTATGCAGCCGGCTACTACAGTTACAAGTGGGCTGAGGTGCTGAGCGCCGATGCATACGCCGCGTTTGAAGAAACTGCAGGCGCAGATGGCGAACCTAGTATTGACACAGGCCGCCGTTACCGCGAAACCATCCTAGAAGTCGGCGGTAGCCGCCCCGCGATGGAGTCGTTCAAAGCCTTCCGTGGGCGCGAGCCTCAACTCGATGCGCTGCTGCGCCATCAAGGCATGAGCGCCGAGCATTGACAATGCACTTTGACTACGTCATCTACAAAATCACCTTTCCCAACGGAAAAATTTACGTTGGGAAAGACATTGGCGGATCTGGGCATTCGCTGAGGTATTTCGGTTCTTGGAATAACGCCCTCGTTGCCCAAGACCTCACCAAAGAACAACTGAGCGACTTCACTTTGCGCAAAGAAATTCTTTTTGAATCAAACGACAAAAACGAAGTTTCAAAAAAAGAAGGTGAGTTCATTTTGGCGTTGCGCGCCAATGAGGTGGCGATTGGTTACAACCAAACGCATAGACCGAGAGCTAAAAAATAACTTTCCAAAAAGCAAAAGCCCTGACTAGATGGTCAGGGCTTTTTACTTTTTGGGCGAGTCGAATCAGAACTTCAAGGTCTTCACGCCGGTCGATGTCCCCAGCAAACACACCTGCGCTTTTTGGTGCGCAAACACACCCACAGTTACCACGCCCGGCCATTGGTTCACGTCTGACTCAAACTTCAGCGGATCGCTGATTTTCAAACCCATCACGTCGACGATGTGTTGGCCGTTGTCCGTCACCAAAGGTTGGCCATCTTTCAAACGCACCTTGGCGATGCCACCCATCGCAGCGAACTGGCGGATCACGCGTGCGGTGGCCATAGGAATGACTTCCACTGGCAATGGGAACGCGCCCAAGGCATCGACCAGCTTGCTTTCATCGGCAATGCACACAAACATCTTGGATTGCGCAGCCACAATTTTTTCGCGGGTCAACGCAGCGCCGCCGCCTTTGACCATGTGGCCTTGGTGGTCGATTTCGTCTGCGCCGTCGATGTAGACCGACAGGCTTTCGACCTCAGCCGCTTCAAAAACTTGGATGCCTAAAGCTTGCAAGCGTTCGGTGGACGCCACCGAGCTCGAGACCGCACCTTTGATTTGGTCTTTCATCGTGGCCAAAGCGTCGATGAACTTGTTCACCGTAGAGCCTGTGCCCACGCCCACCACTTCGCCGGGTACCACGTATTGCAAGG
>CAJBHE010000249.1 GCA_903952885.1 uncultured Burkholderiales bacterium | reverse complement strand
CCCTACCGGTGATCGTCCCGCACGCAGCGGCGCTCGTCGCCCTGCAGGTACCAATGCCGCACCAACGGATGGCAGCGATAAACCCGCTGAAGCTGTTGATGCCCCTAAAACTGCCGTCAAGCGCGTCCGCAAGGTTGCCGCGCCCGCATCCACTGGCACGGCTGCGGACGGAACAGGAGAATAAGCATGCTGCAACCAGCACGCCGTAAATACCGCAAAGAACAAAAAGGCCGCAACACCGGCATCGCAACACGTGGTAACACCGTTGCATTCGGTGACTTCGGTCTGAAATCCACCGATCGTGGCCGTCTGACGGCCCGCCAGATTGAAGCCGCACGTCGTGCGATTTCCCGTCACGTCAAACGTGGCGGCCGTATCTGGATTCGTGTGTTCCCTGACAAGCCGATCTCCCAAAAGCCTGCTGAAGTGCGTATGGGTAACGGTAAAGGTAACCCCGAGTACTACGTGGCAGAGATCCAACCTGGCAAGGTCCTCTACGAAATCGTAGGCGTCCCTGAAGAGTTGGCCCGTGAAGCATTCCGTCTGGCCGCTGCAAAGTTGCCCTTGCGTACCACTTTCGTGGCTCGCATGATCGGCCAGTAATTCAGGAGAAATAAGAAATGAAAGCTGCTGAACTGCGCCAAAAAGACGTTGCCGGCCTCGAAGTAGAAGTCAAAGAGTTGCAAAAAGCTCACTTTGGCTTGCGCATGCAAAAAGGTACGCAACAACTCAACAACACGTCACAACTGCGTTCTACACGCCGCAGCATTGCACGTGCGAAAACAATCCTTGCTGAAAAGCAAGCCGCTGCAACCCCGAAAGCTTAAGGAGCAAACATGACGGAAGCTAAAAAATCCCTCAAGCGCACCTTGGTTGGCAAGGTGGTTAGCGACAAGCGCGCTAAAACAGTGACAGTGCTCGTTGAGCGTCGTGTGAAACACGCCCTCTACGGCAAGATTGTTGCTAAATCAAGCAAGTATCACGCACATGACGAAACAGGTGAATACCACTTGGGCGACATGATCGAGATCACTGAAAGCAAGCCAATTTCGAAAACCAAAAATTGGGTAGCCACCCGTTTGGTTGAGAAAGCTGCTGAGGTTTAAATACCAAAGGGCTTCGGCTCTGCAAGGCCAAGAAAAACGACCCACAATGTGGGTCGTTTTTGTTTTTGTAACGTCATAGATTTGGAGACACCATGATCAAAGTTGGAGATACCCTGCCGCACACCACCCTGATGGAATACTCAGAGGTCGAAGGTGAAGGTTGCAGCATTGGCCCGAACGCGGTAGATGTGGCCAAAGCCACAGCTGGCAAAACTATTGCCTTGTTTGCTTTGCCAGGTGCGTTCACGCCAACCTGTTCAGCCAAGCACGTGCCCGGCTATGTTGAACATTACGAACAGTTCAAGGCTGCTGGCGTTGATGAAATCTGGTGCTTGAGCGTGAACGACGCCTTTGTGATGGGTGCTTGGGCCCGTGAGCAACACACCCACGGTAAAGTGCGCATGTTGGGTGATGGCAGCGCTGATTTCGCCAAAGCCACAGGCTTGGTTTTAGATCTGTCAGCCAGAGGCATGGGTGTGCGTAGCGACCGTTACTCCATGTTGGTCAAAGATGGCAAAGTTGTAGCCTTGAATGCTGAAGCTCCAGGTAAGTTTGAAGTGAGCAACGCAGAAACGCTGCTGGCACAAGCCAAGGGTTAATTTAGGCCCAATTCACCAATCTAAAGACCGCATAGGCACAACCCAACCAAACGCCCACAGCAAACAGGCGTGAGGTTGGGCTGTCGCGGGATGCGGGTGTGTCAGATGGCAAATGTTTGTCACCCTTGAGCATAGGTGTGAGCAGATCTTCGTGTTTAAAGTATTTGTAATACAACACCGATCCCAAATGCAAAACTAACAAAGCTATTAAAGCGGTGCTGCCTATTTCTGTGTGGTAATTTGTTGCGAAAGATACCCAGTCTGAGGAAACCAAACTGGCCCATGGACCAGCATTGGTAATTTCATCATCACTCATCAAGCCACTGAACACTTGCATCAACAAAGCCACCAACATGAAAAAGACAGAAAGTGCACCCATAGGGTTGTGTCCAACGGTGGGTTTGTGGTTGCCGTGTATAAAGTCATTGATGTAAGCCAGCACATGGGTTGGCGCTGGAAAAAAATTCACAAATCTAGACCAGTGTCCACCCCAAAACCCCCAGATCACTCTGAAAAAAAGCAAGGATAAAACACCGTATCCAAACCAGAAATGAAATTTCATCAGGTCGTCGCCAATTTCGCCAGTGATGAACAGACCCGCAACAGCGGTGATCAGCAGAGCGTGGAAAACACGCGTGGGCAAATCCCAGACACGTATGAGACGGAGATTGGTACTTGATGTCATAGTAGGGTGTTAAATTGTGAATGAAACATTTCAATGACTGATCGTAAACTCATTGAAAGCAGAACAGTATTTTTAACCTCGAAAAGGAAAATGAACCATGAAAAAAATCATGCTTTCTTTGTTGGCGGTCAGTGCCTCAGCCATTAGTTTTTCAGCTTCAGCACAATTTGCTAAGCCTGAAGATGCTGTTAAGTACCGTAAAGCTGTCTTTACTGTAGCCGGCGCGCACTTTGGACGTTTAGGCGCTATGGCGCAAGGTCGAGTGCCATTTGATAGCAAAGTGGCTACTGAAAATGCAGAAGTTGTGGCAGTGATGGCCAAACTGCCTTGGGCAGCTTTTGGCGAGGGCACTGACACAGGCGATACGCGAGCAAAAAGTGAGATTTGGACACAAAACGCGAAGTTCAAAGAAAACTCAGAAAAATTTCAGCTCGAGTCCGCCAAATTAGTTGTTGCAGCCAAAGGTGGTAAGGAAGACGCATTCAAATCAGCGTTCAACGCAACAGCTGGCACCTGCAAAACTTGCCACGATGACTTCCGCAGCAAATGATTCTTTTGTGATAACTAAATGATGGGCTCCATCACAGCGTTTGGAGCCCCATTTAATATAGTTATTACGTTTAGATCTTGTTGAGATTGACATACTTCTTTAAATATTGGTTGTGCTTGGTCAGTGTGCCCGTATTGCTCGGATGTACACCTGAGCTGAACTGGCGCATGGTGACGTCAAGCGACAGCGAAGTTCAAGTCTTGATGCCGTGTAAACCCGAGCAAGCTACACGATCCGTGAGCTTACGGGTCCATTTGAAAGACGTTTCGACACAGATACACATGCAGGCATGCGAAGCAGGAAATATGAACTTTGCACTGGCTGAATTGACCGTGCCGCCTAATGGTTCAACCCAAGAATTGCGTGATGCATGGCGATTGGCGAGCTTGGCTTCGCTCCAAGCCACAGAATTACAAACGGTTTCTGAACCACGACTGATCAAAGGTGGCAAACCCTCCCAAGCCTTGATGACGCGAGTTACAACACACGCGCATCAAACACAATTCATATGGTTTATTACTAAGCAAACGATTTACCAAGCTGCGGTGTATGCGCAAGCCAATGACAAAGGCTTTGCAGAGGCGGCCGAAACTTATACGTCAGGAATCAAATGGCCTTGAAACCAGATGTACTGCCCAAACGAGCGGCAGTGTGGGTATTTGTCGCTTTGGCTGCCGCCTATTTTTTGTCAACTTTGTTGCGAGCCATTACGGCCACACTTTCGCCGATCTTGACGGATGAGTTTGGTATGCAGGCGAGGGATCTGGGGTTACTGGCTGGCGCCTACTTTTTAGGATTTTCGATCACGCAACTGCCCATGGGCCATTGGCTTGACCGCCACGGTCCAAAACAAGTGGTGTTGAGCTTTTTATGCGTTGCAGTGCTGGGATGTTTTGCGTTTGCTTGGGCACATGACTTCACGGGGCTACTGTTGGCGCGTGTCTTGATTGGTGTGGGTGTCAGTGCGTGTTTGATGGCGCCTCTCACAGGGTACCGCCGCTGGTTGATTTTGGAGCAACAACAACGTGCCAATTCTTGGATGTTGATGACCGGCGCTTTGGGGATGTTGACCTCCACCTTGCCCGTGCAGTGGCTGTTGCCGATGATGGGCTGGCGCTGGATGTTCGTGGCTTTGGCATTGCTCGTGGCAATGGCCATGGGTGTGATTTTTTGGAAAGTACCGGCATGGCGCTTGGCTGAGACAGCGCCAGCGACGAGCGATGAAACAGCCTCCACCTCAGGAATTTTGGCAAGCTATAAGCAGGTATGGGCGCATCCCTATTTTCGAAGATTAGCCCCCATGGGATTTTTCAACTACGGCGGCATGATCGCGATGCAAACTTTGTGGGCCGGACCATGGATGGTCAAAGTGGCTGGTTACACCCCACTTGAGGCCGCCACAGGCCTGTTTTGGTTGAATGTGTGCATGCTGCTGACATTTTGGGTATGGGGCTTGGTGACGCCAAGCTTGACAGTACGCGGATACAACTCAAACAAATTAATAACGTATGGTGTGCCCTTGAGCTTGTGCGTGCAAGTAGCCATCATTTTAGGCGGGCAAGATGCGGGTGCGGCGCATTGGGTGATGTTTTGTGTTTTCAGCTCTTTCGTCTCACTGGCACAACCTGCAGTTGGCTTGGCTTTTCCATCAGCATTGGCTGGCCGGGCATTGTCGGCCTACAACTTGGTGCTGTTCTTGGGCGTGTTTGTGGTGCAGTGGGGCATGGGCTTAATGATTGACGGATTTAAGGCGATGAGTTGGACCGAGCCACAGGCTTTTCAAGGAGCGATGGCAGTGTTTTTGGTTTGCTGCATCATGTCCTATAGCTACTTTTTAAAGCACAGGCCGGAGAGCTGATAATCAAAGAAATTCTTTTCTCTCTATGAGCAACCGTATTCTGATCATTGCCCATGCGCCGTTGGCTCAAGCTTTGCGCGATTGCGCCATGCATGTCTATGCCGAGTGCTCGGCCGACGTGATCGCCCTTGACGTTTTGCCTGATGCTCAGCCCGAAGATACCCTCGCCCAAGCCATCAATGCCGCAGGCGCTGACTTGAACAATGGTTTGTTGGTACTGACCGATATCTTTGGTGCAACTCCCGCCAATGTGGCGCAAAAACTCGTGGCTGGCAGCAATGCCAAGCTCATAGCCGGAATCAATTTGCCTATGCTGTTTCGCAGCGTGTGTTATCGCCATGAGCCGCTGGATGCCTTGGTCGCACGCGCCCTAACGGGCGGCACACAAGGCGTAATGCAAGTTGCCATAACTGTCCCCCAAAATCAAATCCGTCGAACCAATGATCAAAACTACAACGACCATCAGCAATAAATTAGGATTACACGCACGCGCTTCGGCCAAACTCACCAAGCTTGCAGGCAGTTTTCCTTGCGAGGTGTGGCTCAGCAAAGGCGAGCGTCGCGTGAACGCCAAAAGCATCATGGGTGTCATGATGCTGGCCGCAGGCGTAGGAAGCCATGTAGAGCTTGAGACCGACGGCTCACAAGAGCAAGAAGCCATGGATGCCTTGTTGGCATTGATGGCCGACAAGTTTGGTGAAGGCGAATAAGCCCTCATGACGTTTTCTATCCACGGTCTTGCAGTTGCTCGCGGTATCGCTATTGGGCGTGCAGTGTTGGTGGCGTCAAGTCGTGTGGATGTGGCGCATTACTTCATTGCGCCAGAACAGGTTGAGGCTGAGCTTTTGCGTCTGGTGCAAGCGCGAGAGGCCGTGATGGTCGAACTGCAAGCATTGCATGACCATCTCCCCAAAGAATCGCCACCTGAACTGTCAGCCATTTTGGAAGTTCACTTGATGTTGTTGCAAGACAACATGCTGGCGGATGGGGTGAGCGGATGGATCAAAGAGCGTTTGTACAACGCAGAGTGGGCGCTGACCTCGCAGCTCGATGTTGTGGCGAGACAGTTTGATGAGATGGATGACGCCTATTTGCGCGAGCGCAAAGGTGATTTAGAGCAAGTGGTTGAGCGCATGCTTCGCCATATGAAGGGTGTGCTGCATGTGATGCCGCATCCATCAACCAAGCGAAGCAATCAACCCCGTCAGCAAGACTTGCAACTGGACGACGAAATGGATGTGCCCTTGGTGTTGGTGGCGCATGATTTGTCACCCGCTGACATGCTGCAATTCAAGCAAAGTGTGTTCACTGGTTTTGTGACGGATGTGGGCGGCAAAACATCCCACACCGCCATCGTGGCCCGTAGCTTGGATATCCCCGCTGTGGTGGGTGCGCGCACGGCGAGTCAGTTGGTGCGTCAAGACGACTGGATCATCATTGACGGTGACTCTGGCGTGGTCATCGTCAACCCATCCCCCATCATCTTGGCTGAATACGGGTTCAAGCAACGCCAAGCTGATCTAGAGCGCGAACGGCTTTTGCGTTTGCGACACACTCCGGCAGTCACCCTAGACGGTCAGCGTGTAGATCTACTGGCTAACATTGAAATGCCTGAAGATGCGCCTGCTGCTTTGGGTGTAGGTGCCGTGGGTGTGGGCTTGTTCCGTAGTGAGTTTTTGTTCATGGGCCGTGCAGGATCGCTGCCAGACGAACAAGAGCAATATATTGCCTACAAACGTGCTGTCGATGGCATGAAAGGCTTGCCAGTGACCATTCGCACGGTGGACATCGGTGCAGACAAGCCACTAGATCGCACCGTGAAAGATGAAACGCATCTGAATCCGGCCTTAGGTTTGCGAGCTATTCGTTGGTGCTTGGCCGATCCGGCCATGTTCTTGACGCAGCTGCGAGCGATTTTGCGTGCCGCTGCGCATGGGCAAGTGCACTTGCTCATTCCCATGTTGGCGCATGCCCGTGAAATCACACAAACGCTGGCGCTGCTTGAGAAAGCACGTAAGCAACTCGATGCGCGTGGCGATGTATTTGGTCCCGTGAAAGTTGGTGCAATGATTGAAGTGCCTGCGGCGGCACTCAGTGCGAAGATGTTCTTGCGCCACTTCGACTATCTGTCGATTGGCACCAACGACTTGATTCAATACACCTTGGCCATCGACCGCGCCGATGAGTTGGTGGCGCATTTGTACGACCCCTTGCACCCCGCTGTGTTGCGTTTGCTGGCGGACACCATTTCTGAATGCCGCAGGCAAGGCAAAGGTGTGAGTGTGTGCGGTGAAATGGCGGGAGACCCAACGGTGACACGCTTGTTTTTAGGCTTGGGCTTAAGAAGCTTTTCAATGCATCCAACGCAAATTTTGGCGGTCAAGCAAGAGGTGATTCGTGCCGATGCCGCGCGCTTAGAGGCTTGGGCTCAAGAGGTGTTGGCCAGTGATGAGCCAGCCGAGTTGATGGGGCTTAAGCCTTAGAGGCTTCTGCTGCCGCGTGGGCCTGCTGGTCTGCGTGGTAGCTGCTGCGCACCATCGCGCCCACAGCCGCATGGCTAAAGCCCATCACGTAAGCCTTCTCCTCAAACATCTTGAACGTGTCTGGGTGCACATAGCGGCGGACGGGAATGTGACTGGTGCTAGGCGCCAAGTATTGGCCGATGGTGAGCATGTCGATGTGGTGATCGCGCATGTCTTGCATGACTTGCAAAATTTCTTCGTCAGTTTCACCCAAGCCGACCATCAAACCGCTCTTGGTCGGTACTTGTGGATGGAGTGCTTTGAATTTTTTGAGCAAGTTCAAGCTGAAGGCGTAGTCGCTCCCAGGGCGCGCTTCTTTGTAGAGGCGTGGCACGGTTTCCATGTTGTGGTTCATCACATCAGGCGGAGCTGCTTTGAGGATTTCCAACGCGCGGTCATCACGACCACGGAAGTCAGGTACCAAAATTTCAATTTGCGTTTGGGGTGACAACTCCCGTGTACGTTGAATGCAATCCACAAAATGTTGGCTGCCGCCGTCACGCAAATCATCGCGGTCGACGCTGGTGATAACAACGTATTTCAACTTCAAGTCCGCAATGGCTTTGGCCAAGTTTTCTGGCTCGTTCACATCGAGCGGGTCAGGGCGTCCGTGGCCCACGTCGCAGAAGGGGCAACGGCGCGTGCACTTGTCGCCCATGATCATGAAGGTGGCCGTGCCTTTGCCAAAGCATTCGCCAATGTTGGGGCAGCTGGCTTCTTCGCAAACCGTCACCAATTTGTTAGCGCGCAGAATATCTTTGATTTCATAAAAACGCGTGGAGGGCGAGCCAGCTTTGACGCGAATCCAGTCGGGCTTCTTGAGTACTTCACCGTGCTCAACTTTCACAGGAATGCGTGAAAGTTTGGCGGCCGCTTTTTGCTTGGCTGATGCGTTGTAGTTTTCGACGGTTTGTGCTTCGCGTACAACGAGATTGTCTGGGGTGGACATTAGAAAAAAACCTGTGTTGAAGGCCCGAGGTTCAGGGCACTAAATAGGTAACGAGCTTTTGGCTCAAAACATCAGCGGCTTCTTGCCAACTGACCGATACGCCGATTGTAGAAAGGTCGATAGTTTGCAGGCCTTGATAGCCGCAGGGGTTGATGCGTCGGTAGGGACTTAGGTCCATGGCCACATTCAACGAAACGCCGTGGTAGGTGCAATGACGGCTCACTTTGATCCCCAGTGCCGCAATTTTCCCGAGGCCCGCAAAGTCTGGGTCTTTGCCCGCATGTTTTTGGGGGCGCTGAGCCAGAATCGCATGGCTGTGTGGATCATCTAGCCGCACATAAATGCCGGGGGCTCCAGAAATGCGATGGCCAGTTATACCAAAATGAACTAGAGTTCGAATGACGGCTTCTTCGATGCGGTAAACATATTCTTTGACGTAATAGTCTGCGCGCTTGAGGTCGATCAGTGGGTAGGCCACCACTTGACCAGGGCCATGAAATGTGACTTGACCACCGCGGTTGGTGGGTACTACAGGAATATTGCCGGGCGCTAGCAAATGATTGTCATCCCCTGCCAATCCCTGTGTGAACACGGGTGGGTGCTCGCACACCCACAATTTATCGGGCGTGTTGGGCGTACGTGCTGCTGTGAAATCCT
Source organism: uncultured Burkholderiales bacterium (assembly GCA_903952885.1). Lineage (GTDB taxonomy): Bacteria > Pseudomonadota > Gammaproteobacteria > Burkholderiales > Burkholderiaceae_C > Limnohabitans. The sequence continues at coordinate 1,815 of CAJBHE010000249.1, read as the reverse complement.
GCATCGCTTGGTATGTCGGCAAGTACGGCACGCGACCGAGGTGTTGGATCACAGCACCACTTTCACCATTGGGTGTGAGGTGAGGGTGCGGTAAAGCTCGTCCAGCTGCTCGCGGCTGGTAGCGGTCACCGTGATGGTGACGCCCAAATATTTACCACCAGTGCTTTCACGAAGTTCGACAGTGTTTGCATCAAAAAATGGGTCGAATTGCTCTGCGATGGCAGTCACCGCGTGAACCATGCCGTCAACTTTGAGCCCCATGACTTTGATGGGGAAAAGGCTTGGATAATCGATCAGCGATTCTGTACGAGGATTTTCTGAGGGTGGGCTGGCGCTGGTCATGCCTTAAATTATCCTCTTGTTGGAGCCGTGAACTTAAAAGTGTATGGGTTATCACGTACAATGCTTGGCTGAACACAGAACTAGCGGATGTAACCTGGGCGTAAACAAACATGACCAGAATACATCCCGAAGATCAAGACAACGTACCAGACGCGTTTGAGCCGCTCACTGCTGCACAGGCTGCCGAATTACGTATACGTCAGCCCCTTTTGTCGGTTTGGCGGGTTGTAGGAGCCCAAGGGGTGCTAGGGCTATTGGTGGCGTGGCTTGTGTGGCTGGTGTCAGGCAGTATGGCAGCTGGTTATTCGGCGGCATATGGTGCTTTGGTAGTAATTGTGCCTGCAGCGTTGTTTGCGCGGGGCTTAACCGGTCGAGGTGCTTCTGCAAATGTTGGAGCAGCTGTGTTTGGCTTTCTCCTCTGGGAAATGGTCAAGGTAGTTTTAACGGTGGCAATGCTGCTATCAGCGCCACGTGTTGTTAGTGATTTAAGCTGGCTTGCTATGTTGGCAGGTTTGGTAGTGACAATGAAGGTTTATTGGGTTGCACTTGGCATACGCAAGGTGTTTTACCCAGTTGGCCCAACTTAAAAAGAGCGAACGAATGTCTGTTGAACATGGTCCGACCGCTGGTGAATACATCGTTCACCACCTGACGCATCTGCAAAACAAGCCGATGGCTGGTGTTATTGACTTTTCCGTTTACAACCTTGACTCGATTTTCTGGTCTGTGTTGCTAGGGGTGGTCGCTAGCTTCTTCTTGTGGCGTGCTGCGCGTGGCGCGACTGCGCATGCGCCAGGCCGCTTCCAAGCCGCTGTGGAAATCTTGGTTGAAATGGTAGATAGCCAAGCCAAGGGCATCATTCACAGTGCGCAAAGCCGTAAAGTTGTCGCCCCCTTAGCGTTAACAGTGTTTGTATGGATTTTCTTGATGAACGCCATGGATTTGTTCCCTGTCGATTTGTTCCCCAAAATTTGGGAATTCATTTACGAAGCGAACGGTGGCGATGCGCATCACGCTTTCATGCGTGTGGTGCCTTCCGCTGACCTGTCCACCACTTTAGGTTTGTCAACATCTGTTCTGCTGGTCTGCGTGTTTTACAACATCAAGATCAAAGGTATTGGCGGTTGGGTGCATGAGTTGTTCTGCGCTCCCTTCGGCGCTCATCCCCTTTTGTGGCCCGTCAACTTCATCATGCAAATGATTGAATTCGCAGCCAAGACCGTTTCGCATGGCATGCGACTGTTCGGCAACATGTACGCTGGTGAATTGGTGTTTATGTTGATCGCCTTGATGGGTGGCGCTGCAGCTGCCACATTGCCTGGCATCTTGCTGCCCATCGGTCACATCATTGCTGGTTCAATTTGGGCCATCTTCCACATCATGATCATCACATTGCAGGCGTTCATCTTCATGATGTTGACGCTGGTGTATGTGGGTCAAGCGCACGACGCGCACTGATTTCGGTTTTTTCTT
>CAJBHE010000248.1 GCA_903952885.1 uncultured Burkholderiales bacterium | reverse complement strand
GTCGTAGGGAAGCTTGGAGAAGATGAATTGGTTGACCGCCAGCGTGCCAATGTGGCCCAAGATGAGCGTGTGCTCATCGGTTGAATTGGCTACCTCTTGCATGGCAATATTGCCTGCGCCGCCAGGTTTGTTGTCGACAAACACACTTTGGCCAATGGTCTTGCTCACTTCGCCTGCCAAGGCGCGCGCCACAATTTCACTGCTACCACCTGGGGCAAACGGCACGATCAACCGCAATGGTTTGCTGGGCCAGGCGGCTTCGCCGCTTGCGAGTGTGGGGACCATAGCCACTGCCGAAGCGGCGGTGCTGGCCAGTAGTTGGCGACGGGTGAGGGTGGATATGTTCAGGATTTGCATAGGTTGATTGTGAGCACGATGTTTTAAGGTTTAATTCGCATCTTTACTTACTGAGAAACCCAAAGATATGATTGCCCAATCCATTCCAGACTTTATTCGCACACTCACTGCCTTGAGTGGCATCCTTGAAAAAGGCGCAGCCTCAGCACAAGGGCGCAAGATTGACCCTCTGGTGCTGACAGGCGCACGTTTGGCTCCCGATATGTTTCCCTTGTCCAAGCAAGTACAAATCGCGTGCGATGTGGCCAAACTTGGATTTTCCCGTTTGAGCGGCGTCGAGGCTCCTAAATTTGCAGACACAGAAACTTCGTTTGAAGAATTGCAAGCGCGTATCGTTAAGACGATTAATTTCTTACGTACCGTTACTGCCGAGAGCTTGGCCGGCGTAGAAGACAAAGTGGTGACCTTCCCTGCTGGCCCAGAGCGCGTGTTGAAGCTCAAAGGTCGCGACTTTTTGTACCAGTGGATGCTGCCTAACTTGTATTTCCACACGGTCACGGCCTACAACATCTTGCGCCACAACGGTGTGGATGTGGGCAAGATGGATTACCTCAAGGGAGCTGACCTGCTGTCTTGAGGTTTAGAGAACCAAGACACATACAACGCTGGCAACACCACCAGCGTTAGCAAGGTGGCGGTGACCAAACCACCAATCACCACGATGGCCAAGGGGCGTTGGGTCTCAGACCCAATGTCATGGCTCAGGGCCATGGGCAATAGACCCAAGGCTGCGAGCATGGCTGTCATCAGTACGGTGCGCAGACGTTGCAGCGCACCTTCTTTGACCGCATCAAGCACCGTGTAGCCCGCATTGCGCAGTTGTTGGAACACCGACAACATCACCACACCGTTGAGCACCGCTTGGCCCGACAACGCGATAAAGCCAATGGCAGCAGACACCGACAGCGGAATGCTGAAAATCCACAACGCCACAAAACCACCAATCAACGCCAAAGGTACGTTGATCAAAATCAGGCCCGCAGTTTTGAATGAACCAAAGGCATCAAACAGCAGCACAAAAATCAGCAGCAACGAGATAGGCACCACCACGCCCAAGCGTTTCATGGCGCGTTCTTGGTTTTCAAATTCACCCGACCATGTGACCGCATAGCCTTCGCTGATCGTCACGTTCTTTTCAACGCGAGCTTGCATGTCGGCCACGACCGAGCCCATGTCACGGCCTTTCACAAAGATACCAATGGCCATGGTGCGCCGGCCAGCTTCGCGCGCAATGTTCATCGCACCGCTGCCTTGTCGAATAGTGGCGACATCTTCAAGCGTGGCATAGCCCCCACTAGGCAGTGCAATCGGTGTCGCGGGTAGGTTGATGACTGAGCGACGGTCACCCGCCAAACGCAGTACCACCGAAAACTTGCGTTCGCCTTCCCAAATTTCTGTGGTGGCGCGGCCAGCCAAAGCAGACTCGACTACATCTTGAATGTCGCCGACGTTGAGGCCCAAGCGGGCAGCGCGGTCACGGTCAATGTCCACTATCAGCTGAGGGACTTCGCCCAAGCGGTCAATCTCTGCCCGCTGCACGCCCACCACTTGCTTGAACTCGCGTTGCATGGCTTCGGTGGTTTTGCGCAGCACGTCCAGGTCGTCACCCGACACCTTGACCACGATTTGGCCTTTAATCTGTGAAATGGATTCGAGTACGTTGTCACGAATGGGCATCGAGAACGCGGGGTCAACGCCGGGGATGATGGCCAGCTTTTGGTCCATTTCTTCGATCAGCAAATCACGTGTCATGCCTTTGCGCCATTCTTCAGCGGGCTTCACGTCCACAAACACCTCGGCCATGCTGAGCGTTTTGGGGTCAGTGCCGTCTTCGGGTTGGCCGGCTTTAGACACCACGGTGCGGACTTCGGGAATGGTCAGTAATTGCAGGCGTGCTTTGCGCAGCACTTTGGCGGCTTCTTCTTGCGAGACGCTCGCAGGCATGTCCCAGTTGACCCAGAAAGTGCCTTCGTTCAGTTCAGGCAAAAACTCTGAACCCAAACTAGCGGCCGCTAAGATGGAGGCTACAAAACAGCCCAATGCAATCTTGACCACTTTGGCGGGTTTTTCGAGCGCCCAATGAAGCACGGGCTCATAGACACGTTTTGCCCATGACACCAGGCCATTGTCGCCATGCGGCACGCCCTTGCGAAGCAGCCAGTAGGCCAGCAGTGGCACAAGCGTGAGCGAGAAGATGAGCGAGCCAATCAGAGCGGTCGTGACTGATAAAGCCATCGGCTGGAAGATGCGACCTTCGTGACGTTGCAGCGCAAAAATAGGAATGTGCGCAGCAATGATGATGAGCATCGAGAACACCGTGGGACGGCCCACTTCGCTGGCCGCGTTGGTGATGAGTGTGCGACGTTCTTTCTCGTTCATGCCATCGCCGCGTTCGGCCAAGCGATGCATGATGTTTTCAATCACGATCACCGCACCATCCACAATGATGCCGAAGTCCATGGCGCCCAAACTCAGCAAGTTCGCTGGCACGCCCATGATCTTGAGGCCCAAGAAAGTCGACAGCAAGGCAAGGGGAATGACCACCACCACAGCCAATGACGCGCGCATGTTCGATAAGAACAAGTACAGCACCAGTGACACCAGCAACGCACCTTCGACCAAGTTCTTGAACACCGTGGTGAGGGTCTTGCCCATCAGCCAAGTGCGGTCGTAAAACGGCACGATTTGCACACCCTTGGGCAGCACGCGATCATTCAAGTCTGCCACTTTGTCTTTGATGCCTTTCAATACCACGCTCGGGTTCTCGCCCTTGCGCATGATGATGATGCCGGTCACCACATCGTCGTCCATGTCTTGGCCCACAGTCCCCAAACGCGGTACGGCTCCAATGGCGACGGTAGCCACATCTTTGACCAGCACTGGCGTGTTGCCGCGAGCGGTAACCACGATGTTG
>CAJBHE010000247.1 GCA_903952885.1 uncultured Burkholderiales bacterium | reverse complement strand
TTGGCCATTGAACTGGGCCAACGCGGCATTCACTGCATCTTGGCCGAGCGCCATATTCAAACCCAGCCCATTCCAAGAGGTCAGAACCTGACGCAGCGCACGATGGAGCACTTTCATTTTTGGGGCGCAGAACCACAACTGCGCGCGGCACGCACCATCCCACCCGAATACGGCATTGGTGGCTTAACCGCTTATGGCTCGTTGCTGAGCAACCACCACTACGACTGGCTGCAGCGTGAACTGGTGAAGCCGTATTACTTCAAAGACAACGAACGCCTGCCGCAATACGAGACCGAAAAAGTATTGCGTCAACGCGTGGCTGCGCTGCCCACCGTGACGACGCTGTTTGGCTGGGGTGCAGAGCACATCACACAAGACGACCAAGGCGCAACGGTCACATTGACAGAGCGCAGCAGCCAGCAACAACAAACCATCCGTGCCTCCTATGTGGTGGGCTGCGACGGCAGCCGGTCTCCGACCCGCGAGCAAGCAGGCATCACGCAGACCTTGTCTGACCATGATCGATGCATGGTGTTGCTGGTTTTCAAATCGCAAGAACTACACACATTGCTCGCACGCTTTCCTGGCAAATCGTTTTACAACGTGCTGCACCCGGAGCTCAAAGGCTATTGGAAGTTTTTTGGCCGCGTCGACCTTGGCAACACGTGGTTCTTTCATGCGCCCGTGCCGATGGGTACCACGGCAGACAACTATGACTTCAAAAAATACCTGCACGAATCCGTGGGGGCTGAATTTGAAATTGAGTTTCAACACATTGGCTTTTGGGATTTGCGTTTTGCCTTGGCTGACCAATACCGCGCAGGCAGGGTCTTCATTGCAGGAGACGCCGCCCACAGCCACCCGCCCTATGGCGGCTACGGCGTCAACTCAGGCTTTGAAGATGCACGCAACCTAGGCTGGAAGCTGGCCGCGATGTTGCAGGGCTGGGGCGATGACGCATTACTTGATTCTTACGACTTAGAGCGCCGCCCTGTGTTTGCCTCCACCATCAACGACTTCATCGCCAAGTCCATTGAAACCGACAAAGAATTTTTGGAGAAATTTGATCCTCAACAAGATCAAGCCGCATTCGACCATGCTTGGGCTGAACGATCGCAAGGCGCGATTGGTGAAGTCCACGCGTTTGAACCCAACTACGAAGGCTCACCTGTCGTCTGGCAGAACCAAGGCGGGTCACACATGTGCAGCGCCAAAGGTTCTCACCTCTACAAAGCACGTGCAGGTCACCACTTGGCACCGGCCATGTTGTCTACGGGAAAGAATGTGTTTGAAGCATTGGGCAATGGTTTCACCCTGCTCGCCTTGGGCTGCAGCTCAACCGACACGCAAGTGTTGATCGATGCCGCCGCCTCTGCGAGTGTTCCATTGAACTTGGTGCAAGAAGCAAACGGCCAAGAAGCCGACCGTTATGAAGCTCGTTGGGTTTTGGTGCGCCCCGACCAGTTTGTGGCGTGGGCCAGTGATGAACCAACCATCAGCGCCGAACTAGCTTATGAGTTGTTTAAGCGCATGCGAGGCAACAGCGAACACGCAGCACATTGAGTCAAAGTGGGTCAATCGGCTGTGATTTGCTTGGTACGAATCACAGCCCCCCATCTTGGGTAG
>CAJBHE010000246.1 GCA_903952885.1 uncultured Burkholderiales bacterium | reverse complement strand
GAATTGGTGGACTTGATCACCGAGCAGCGTAACTTCCAGGCCAACGCCAAGGCCATGGAAACCAGTACCTCGATGACCAACACCATCATTCAGATCCGTAACTAATACGTTGCATTAAGAGCCTGATATGGACCGTTTATCCTTCAACGCGATGGCAGCGATCAATGAAGATCGCTTGATTCGACAGCAGCTGTCGAATGACATCGCCAACGTCACCACCGTCGGTTTCAAGCAAACCTTCGAAGCCACCATCCAACCGCACCAAGCGGTGGGTGAGGGCTTCGACTCTCGCTTGCAACCCCGTCTGTACACCACAGACCGTGTGCGCCTGGATGCCGGTCCTTTGATGGTCACAGGTCGTGATTTGGACGTGTCTTTGAATCACAAAACCGTCATGGGCGTGATGGGCAATGACGGAAAGCTGGCATTTACCCGTCGGGGTGACCTGCGCGTCAACCCAAACGGCGTGTTGGAAACTGGGTCTGGTCATATGGTGCAAGGCGAGGGGGGCGGCCCCATCACCATCCCTGTAGGGTCAGTGGTCAACCTCACCAATACTGGCCAAATTTTTGCCTCAGATCCCACGCAGCAAGGCGTACCGCAAGAGCAGCTGATTGGCACCTTGTTGTTGCGTGACGCCAGCACCACGAATTTGATCAAGCGCGAAGACGGCTTATTCCGCGTTGACGAAAAACCACTTGGCACGGACTTTGCAACTGGTCCTGAGCCAGTTTCTTTGACACCGAAGGCCCTTGAGGGCAGCAGTGTCAATCCAATGGCATCGATGGTGAAGCTGATTGAACAGAGTCGCTCGTTTGAGCATCAGATTCGAATGATCAAAGAAAGCAAATCCAACGATGAGTCGGGCGCCTCCATGATGAAGGTGTCCTGAATTTGACAGATTAAAGGGGGCGATAAGCCATGGACGCATCATTATGGGTAGCCAAAACGGGTCTTGACGCGCAACAGACGCGCATGAACGTCATCTCAAACAACTTGGCGAACGTGAATACGACCGGCTTCAAACGCGACCGCGCCGTTTTTGAAGACTTGCTCTATCAAAACGTCAAACAACCTGGTGGTCAAACCACCAACAACACACTGTCTCCCACCGGCCTGATGCTGGGTACGGGTGTGAAGATCAATGCCACCGAAAAACTGCACTTGCAGGGCAACTTGATCAACACCCAATCGCCACTCGATTTGGCGGTCATGGGCAACGGCATGTTCCAAATTCAAATGCCTGACGGCACCACCGCTTACACGCGCGACGGTAATTTCAAAATCAGCAACACCGGCCAAGTCGTGAATGCGTCTGGCTTTCCGTTGATCCCTGCCATCACCATTCCCGCCAACACTGCCGCAGTGACCTTTGGTCAAGACGGCACAGTCTCGGCCGAATTGGATGCGGGTGGTGGCTCACAAAACATTGGCCAAATTCAATTGGCGCGTTTCGTTAACCCAAGTGGCTTGAAGCCCATGGGCCAAAACTTGTACGAAGCCTCACAAGCCAGCGGTGTCGCACAAATTTTGACACCTGGCCTCAACGGAGCAGGAGCCTTGAAGCAAGGCTCGCTTGAAGCGTCTAACGTGAACGTGGTGGAAGAAATGGTCAACATGATCGAAACCCAGCGCGCTTACGAAATCAACTCCAAGGCCATCTCAGCGGTTGACGGCATGTTGAAGTTCTTGAATCAAAATATCTGATCGAGGTCCATCATGATTGCACTTCGCGTCCTCGCTCTTTTCGCCATTGTTTATTTGCTGCAAGGCTGCGCCGCCGAACCTGTCGACATGGTCTTGCGACCCTCGCCAGACTTTCAGCCGGTATACCCCTTGGCCAGCGACCGGCAAAAAGTTGCCACAGGCGGCATCTATAGCAACCGGCAAAGTGATGCCTGGTTTGGCCGTGGCCGCAATTACCAAGTGGGCGACATCATTACCGTGTTGTTGAACGAGTCGACACAAGCCGCACGCACACAAAACACCGACGTGAGCCGTGAGTCCAAAAACTCATTGCCTACTGGCTTCAATACTAAGATCGGCAGCATCAACCCGTTCTTTAACGGCATCGACATCAACAACAACAACAACAGTTCCAAAGGAGCTGGCAAGGCCGACCAAAAAGCATCGCTTGAAGGTTCGGTAGCCGTGACGGTGGTTGAAATTTTGGCCAACGGCAACTTGATGGTGCGTGGCGAGAAAAAGCTAGGCCTCTCTGAAGGCACTGAAGTCATTCAAGTCTCTGGCGTTATTCGCCCCGAAGACGTTGGCCCCAACAGCACCGTGCAGTCTCGCCGCCTGGCCAATGCACAAATTGCCTACCGCGGTTCGGGTGATTTGGCAAACGCTACTAAAGCTGGTTGGGGCACCAGCTTGATGCACAAATACTGGCCCTTCTAATATGAAACATCTCTCTCTTTTTGTCCGCGTTTGCTTAGCTAGTCTGTGTGTGTTGGCTGCAGGTGCTGCGCAGGCCGATCGTGTCAAAGACTTGGCCACGCTCGCTGCCCAACGTCCCAATCAATTGATTGGTTACGGTTTGGTCGTCGGCCTGCAAGGCACAGGCGATGATGCTTCAGTGCCATTCACCACGCAAAGCATGAAAGCCATGCTCTCGCAAATGGGTGTGCGCATCGACGGTCCCTTGACCGACTTTGAAACCGCTGCCACTGCAGCGCGTGTGGACATCAAAAACACAGCCGCAGTGTTGGTCACGGCCGACTTGCCTGGCTTTGCGAAGCCCGGACAACGCATTGACATCAACGTGTCTGCCATTGGCAAGGCGTCTAACCTGCGCGGCGGCAGCCTCATCATGACGGCCATGCGCGGTGTGGACGGCGAAATTTACGCACTTGCACAGGGTGCTTTGACAGCCACGGGCATTGATGCCAGTGCTGCTGGCTCAAAGGTTCAAATTGGTGTTCCGACATCAGCCCGCATTCCTGGCGGTGCGATTGTGGAACGCATTGTGGATACGCCGTTTGAGTCCGCCGAGAACGTGATTTACAACATCCGCGAAAGCGATTTCTCGACCACCACGGCCATCGTCAACGCGATCAATAAAAAATTTGGCGGTGACGTGGCGCAAGCCATTGATGGTGTGTCGGTATCGGTACGAGCCCCCCAAAACTTGAACCAACGTGTGGCATTCATGAGCATGGTGGAGGCCCTTGAGGTCACACCTGGCGAGCCACCTGCGCGCGTGGTCATCAACTCACGCACGGGCACCGTGGTGATCAATCGCTCGGTGCGCGTCACAGCGGCGGCGGTGTCGCACGGCACCATCTCTGTGGCCATCACGGCCACCAACGAGGTATCACAACCCAATGCCTTTGCCGGTGGCCAAACCACCCCCGTGCAAAACGCTGATATCCAAGTGGCAGAGCCCAATAAGCCCATGTTCTTGTTCCAGCCCGGTGTGG
>CAJBHE010000245.1 GCA_903952885.1 uncultured Burkholderiales bacterium | reverse complement strand
CTGGCGAGTTCCCAGAGCTGCAAGGCATCATGGCCGGCTACTACGCCCGTCACGATGGCTTGAGTGAGGACGTGGCGCAAGCCATTGAAGACCATTACAAACCCCGTTTCGCTGGCGACACGTTGCCACGCAGCACGGTGGGTGTGGTGGTGGCCTTGGCCGATAAGCTCGAAACTTTAGTAGGCATGTTTGGCATTGGCAATTTGCCGACGGGCGACAAAGACCCATTCGCTTTGCGTCGTCACGCTTTGGGCGTGGTTCGCATGCTGAGCGAAGCCAATTTGCATGTAGGCTTGGATGCGTTGATCGCACAAGCCATCCCCGCGTTTGGCGACAAAATCACCGACCCTTCGGCTGCATTGACTTCGTTCATTTACGACCGCCTCTCTGGCGGCTTGCGCGAGCAAGGCTATTCAGCTCAAGAGGTCGAAGCTGTGTTGGCCCTGCGCCCACAACGCTTGAGTGATGTAGCCAAACGCCTCACCGCTGTGCGAGCTTTCGCCGCATTGCCTGAAAGCGCTGCCTTGGCCGCCTCCAACAAACGCATCGGTAATGTGCTCAAAAAAGCAGGCGAGGTAGATGCGCACGTCAACACCGCTTTGTTCAAAGAAGATGCCGAGCAAGCGCTGTACGCCGTTATGCAAAAACTGTTACCCGAATCTGAGAGACAGTTCAATGCTGGCGACTACACCGCATCGCTGCAAACCTTGGCAGCCTTGCGCTCGCCTGTAGATGCGTTCTTTGACGACGTCATGGTCAACGCCGAAGAGATGGACTTGCGCTTAAACCGCCAAGGCATGCTCAAGAAGCTGCACGAAGCCATGAACCGCGTAGCCGATTTATCTGCCCTCGCGTCTTAAAGCCAAAGCCCTGTCATGCAAACCAAACTCGTCATCCTCGACCGCGACGGCACCATCAACCAAGACAGCGATGACTATGTCAAGTCAGCGGAAGAATGGATTCCATTGCCCGGCGCGCTCGAAGCGATTGCGCGTTTGAACCACGCTGGCTGGCGTGTGGTGGTCGCCTCAAACCAGTCTGGCTTGGGCCGTGGTTTGTTCGATGTGGCAGCCTTGAACGCCATGCACACCAAAATGCACAAGCTCTTGGCTGCGGCAGGTGGCCGCGTCGACGCTGTGTTTTACTGCCCACACAGCCCCGAAGAGTCCTGCAACTGTCGCAAGCCCTTGCCAGGCTTGTTCGAGCAGATTGGCGAGCGCTACGGCATGGACCTCAAAGGTGTTCACTCCGTAGGAGATTCGCTGCGTGACCTGCAAGCTGGCGCAGCGGTAGGTTGTGCCACACACTTGGTACTCACCGGCAAAGGCGAAAAGCTGATCGGTCAAGCCATGCCCGCTGACGTCCCACCAGGCACTTTGGCGCATGCCGATTTGGGGGAGTTTGCTGAATGGTTGCTTGCGCAGCCAGAAGCCAATGCAAAAAACAAAACTGGCGGTGTTGCATGATGGCGCTGCTTCGCTCCACGCTGCACATGGTGTTCATGTTTGTCACCGTCATTCCCTACACCTTGCTCATCTTGCTGGCCCGTTGGTTTGGCGCCAAGGGCGACACGCGCTACGCCATCGCCCAAAAGTGGCTCACCCTCAGTGTGGATTCCGCCCGGGTCATCATGGGCATTCGCTACCAAGTGCAAGGCCAAGACAATTTGCCCGTGGGCGAAACCAGTCCCGCCATTTTGTTGGTCAAGCACCAGTCCACGTACGAGACGTTTTTGATGCCAGCCATCATGCCGCACCCTTTGGCCTATGTGTTCAAAAAAGAGCTGTTGTACGTGCCATTCTTCGGTTGGTCCATCGGCAGCTTGGACATGATTCACATCGACCGCAGCCAACGTGCCAAAGCATTTGCCAAAGTGGTGGAGCAGGGCAAAGCCTTGTTGGATCGCGGTGTGTGGGTCATCATGTTTCCAGAAGGCACCCGCATTCCCCGGGGCGAGCGTGGCACCTACAAAAGCGGCGGCACACGTCTGGCTATTGCCACGGGCGCGCCCGTCATCCCTGTGGCCGTGACCTCGGCCAAGTGCTGGCCGCGCAAAGCCTTCGTCAAACATCCGGGTGTGGTGGAAGTGTCGATTGGCAAGCCGATCTCCAGCGAGGGCCGCGATGCCGACGAGCTGTTGGCAGAAGTTGAAGCTTGGATCGAAGCCGAAATGCACCGCCTCGACCCCGAGGCCTACGTCGGCCAACGCTGAGCCCAGACGCATGAGCCGCTTTCTGCAACTCGTGCTCGACATGTTTGACGGCGCTGCTCCCGCCAAGCCGTCGCCCCGGCCCAAGCCCCGCGCACTACATGGCCCGCACCAGCCTTCTGAACCCTTAGGCCAAGTGCTGCCCAAAGCGCATTACGCGCACCCTCGCGCCACCCGCCGCATCCAGTTGGGCAACACCGATGTGGCCTATGCCTTCAGGCGCGGCAAGCGTCGCACCATCGGCATGGCCGTTGGCCCCGATGGCCTTGAGGTCAGTGCGCCACGTTGGGTCACGGTGGGAGAGGTGGAGTCAGCCCTGCGCGAAAAATCCGACTGGATTGCCCGCAAGCTGGTGGAGATGCAAGAGCGCCAAGAGCAGCTGGGTGCAACCCGTATCGTGTGGGCCGATGGCGTGGTGCTGCCGTATTTGGGCGACCAGTTGCAAGTGGTGCTGGACTCGTCCCGTGCGCTCAAGAAAAACAGTGCGCAGTTTGAATTGGCACAACCGGGTCCGCTGCCTTTGTGTCACACCTTGCGTGTGGGCCTGCCGCTCAACGCCGAGCCCCCACAAATCCGCGATGCCGTGCAAGCTTGGTTGATGCGCCAAGCCAAAGCTTTGTTTGTGGAGCGGCTCAACCACTTCGCGCCGCAGCTGGGTGTTCAGTGGCAACGCGTGTCGCTCAGTAGCGCAGCCACGCGCTGGGGAAGTGCCAGCGCCGATGGCGCGATTCGCCTCAACTGGCGACTGGTGCACCATAAGCGCGACGTGATCGACTATGTGGTGGCCCACGAACTCAGCCATTTGCGCGTGATGGACCATAGCCCGCGCTTTTGGGAAACCGTGCAAAGCATCATGCCTGACTATGCGCAGCGACGCCGTGTTCTTAAGGATGAACCCTTACCTCCGTGGTCATGAGCTGATTTTTAAAGATTTACCGCCATAATTGACGTTTACGTAAACGTAAACAGGGCAACCATGGCGACCACGTATTCCATCAGCGACTTAGCGCGTGAATTTGACCTCACCACGCGCGCCATCCGTTTTTACGAAGACATGGGCCTCTTGCAGCCTGAGCGTTCGGGCCCCGGCGGGCGCAACCGCGTTTACAGCCACCGCGACCGCACGCGCCTCAAGCTGACCTTGCGTGCCAAGCGCCTGGGTCTGTCCTTGACCGAGGCCAAAGACTTGATTGACATGTACGACAGCCCGCGTGACACCGGCCCACAATTGCAAAAGTTTTTGGTGGTGCTCGATGCGCACAAGCTTGAACTTGAAGGGCAAATGGCTGAGATCCAAGCCAACCTTGACGAGGTGAAGGCCCACGAAAAAGAAGCACGCAGTTTGCTGACCAAGCAAGGCAACCAACCCGTCAAGGTGCTCAAGACTGCCAAAACGAGCAAAGCATGACGCACGCCGCATCTGCTCACCCAGATCTCTACGCCCGCATCCAAGCCAGCTTTGTGCGCCAGGGCATGATGCAGCACATAGGCGCGCGCATCGTGTCGGTCGCGCCGGGTGAGGTTGAGATTGCTTTGCCCTATTCCGAGCGCGTCACCCAACAACAAGGCGGCTACCACGGGGGTGCCATGGGCGCCTTGGCTGACATTGCCGCTGGCTATGCCGGCCTCACCATGGCGCCTGAGGGCCAAGAGGTGACCACGGTGGAATACAAGATCAACTTTCTGGCTGCTTTTCAAGGTGGCGAATTGCGTGCCCGCGGCCATGTGGTGCGGGCTGGCAAGCGACTCATCATCACCACCGCTGACGTGGTGCACCTGGACGACGGCGGCGGCGAATCGCCCTGCGCGTTGATGCAGCAAACCCTGGCCACCGTGAACAAAACCTACTGACGCACTGGAGATCCACATGAACAACCTGCCCGGCCTCAACTTTCAACTCGGTGAAGACATTGACGCACTGCGCGACGCGGTGCGCGACTTCGCACAGGCCGAAATCGCGCCACGCGCAGCACAGATTGACCATGACGATCAATTCCCCATGGACCTGTGGCGCAAGATGGGCGACCTTGGCGTGTTGGGCATCACCGTGGGCGAAGACTACGGCGGCGCCAATATGGGCTACCTCGCCCACATGGTGGCGATGGAAGAAATTTCCCGCGCGTCTGCCAGCGTAGGCCTGAGCTACGGCGCACACAGCAACCTCTGTGTGAACCAAATCAAACGCAACGGCACAGAAGCGCAACGCACCAAGTACCTGCCCAAACTCATCAGCGGCGAACATGTGGGCGCACTGGCCATGTCTGAGCCGGGTGCGGGTTCTGACGTCATCAGCATGAAGCTCAAAGCCGAAGACAAAAGTGGCTACTACCTGCTCAACGGCAGCAAGATGTGGATCACCAACGGCCCCGACGCCGACACCTTGGTGGTCTACGCCAAGACAGAGCCAGAACTGGGTGCTCGCGGCGTGACAGCCTTCTTGATTGAAAAAGGCATGAAGGGTTTCAGCGTGGCGCAAAAGCTCGACAAGCTGGGCATGCGCGGCAGCCACACGGGCGAGCTGGTGTTTCACAACGTCGAAGTACCCACTGCGAATATTTTGGGTGGCCTCAACATGGGGGCCAAAGTCTTGATGAGCGGTTTGGATTACGAGCGCGCTGTGCTGGCGGGAGGTCCGTTGGGCATCATGCAATCGGTGATGGACAACGTCATTCCCTACATCCATGACCGCAAGCAGTTTGGCCAAAGCATTGGCGAGTTTCAGCTCATCCAAGGCAAGGTGGCCGACATGTACACCGTGCTGCAAGCGGGTCGCTCCTTCGCTTACACCGTGGCAAAAAACTTGGATTTGTTAGGCACGGAGCATGTGCGCCAAGTGCGCAAAGACTGCGCGTCCGTGATCTTGTGGACCGCCGAAAAAGCCACTTGGATGGCGGGTGAAGGCGTGCAAATTTTTGGTGGCAATGGCTACATCAACGAATACCCACTGGGCCGTTTGTGGCGCGATGCCAAGCTGTACGAAATTGGGGCTGGCACCAGCGAAATTCGCCGCATGCTGATTGGCCGCGAACTATTTGCTGAAACTTGTTAAGGAAATTGCAGCACTGCGACAATTGACGCATGAGCAAATCACTACAACACCTCTTCGACAACAACCGCGCTTGGGCCGGCCGCATGGTTCAAGAAAACCCTGCGTACTTCTCACGCCTGGCCAATCAGCAAAACCCCAAGTATTTGTGGATTGGGTGCTCCGACAGTCGCGTGCCTGCCAACCAAATCACGGGTCTCGACCCAGGTGAAGTGTTTGTGCATCGCAACGTGGCCAACGTGGTCGCGCATTCAGACTTGAACGCTTTGTCGGTTATTCAATACGCGGTCGATGCCCTCAAGGTCGAACACATCATGGTGGTCGGCCACTACGGTTGCGGTGGCGTGATTGCTGCCACACGCGGCACACGCGTGGGCTTGGCTGACAACTGGTTGCGCCATGTGCAAGACGTGCGCTTGCGCCATCGTCAACGGCTCAACCATTTGCCACAAGCCGAACTTGAGTCGGTCATGTGCGAGATGAACGTGATTGAGCAAGTGGGCAACGTCGCTTTGTCCAACGTCATGCAAGACGCTTGGGGCCGCGGCCAAAAGGTCACGGTGCATGGCTGGATTTACGGCTTAGATGACGGCTTGGTCAAAGACCTTGGCGTCAGCATGAGCCACGCAGGCGAAGTGGTGGACGTCTTCCGCAGCGCCTTCAAACGCTACCCTCGTGGTGGCATGCTTCCCGCCGCGTGACACTGTGGGTCGGTGCGGCATTTTTCTTTTTGTCATTTGGAGAAATTCATGTCCGACCCTATCGTCATCGTCAGCGCTGCTCG
>CAJBHE010000244.1 GCA_903952885.1 uncultured Burkholderiales bacterium | reverse complement strand
GGGTTCACGCCCAAAGCACCCAACATCTCGCGGTCTTGCGTGGCTGCGCGCACCAACACGCCAAAGCGTGTGCGTTGTAAGCACCACCACAACACCGCCAACACCAGCGGGCCAATGGCGATCAAAAACAAGTCATAGGCGGGAAAGCGGCGGCCCAAAATATCCACAGCACCACTCAGCCCCGGTGCACGTGGTCCGAGCAAATCTTCAGCACCCCACAGCCACAAAGTGCCGTCTTGGATGACCAGCACCAAGGCAAAGGTGGCCAGCAATTGAAACAACTCAGGCGCTTTGTAAATGCGGCGCAGCAGTAGCACTTCCACCAACGCACCGAGTGCGCCAGTCACGAGCGCTGCGCACAGCAACATCAAAAAGTAAGCAGTGGTTTGACCTGCAGCGTCACCCAACACCACGCTCAAAGCTGCAGACACAGCAGGCGCTGCGTATGACACGAGCGAGTACGCCACATACACACCCAGCATGAAGAACGAACCATGCGCAAAGTTGACGATGCGCGTGACGCCAAAGATGAGCGACAAACCCGCGGCCACCAAAAACAAAGACGATGCAGCGGCCAACCCGTTGAGGGCTTGCACGAGGTAGCTGGCGACGTCCATGGTGTGTGAGGCTTGAAATTAAAACGCCCGCAAAAGGCGGGCGTTGTGTTGGGGTTCGAGTGGCGTTTAGTTGCTCGGCCGGAGTTTCTTCACAACGTCATCGGTGGGTTGCACGGTGGCTCCGTCGATGTAGCGGTAGTCTACCAATACGCCTTTGCCATTGTCGTTTTTGGTGCGGCCCAAGAACGCGCCCATGGTGGACTGGTTGTCTTGCTTGCGGAAAGTGGCTTTGCCAAACGGCGTGCTAAAACTCAAGCCGCTGAACGCGGTGACGAGCTTTTCGGTTTCGGTACTCTTGGCTTTGCCAATGCCTGCCGCCAACGCCTGAATCATGCTGTAGCCCACGACCGAGCCCAAGCGGGGATGGTCGTTGTACTTGCGGTGGTATGCCAAATAAAAGGCTTTGTGTTCAGGCGTTTGCACGCCGTACCAAGGGTAGCCCGTGACGATCCAGCCATTGGGTGTTTCGTCTTTCAGTGGCTCTAAATATTCGGGCTCGCCGGTCAAGAGGCTCACCACTTCACGGCCTTGGAACAAACCGCGTGTGTTGCCTTCGCGCACAAACTTGGCAAGGTCAGTGGCAAACAACACGTTGAAGATGGCGTCGGGTTTGGCATCGGCAATAGCTTGCGTCACCGAGCCTGCGTCAATCTTTCCTAGGGCCGGCGCTTGCTCGCCCACAAACTCCACATCAGGCTGTGCGGCCTTCAGCAGTTGCTTGAACGTGGCAGCGGCCGACTGGCCATATTCGTAGTTGGGGTACAACACGGCCCAGCGTTTTTTCTTGAGCTTGGCAGCTTCAGGCACGAGCATGGCCACTTGCATGTAGGTGCTGGCGCGCAGGCGGTAGGTGTAGCGGTTGCCGTTTTGCCACACCATCTTGTCAGTCAGCGGCTCGCCAGCGAGGAAGAACACCTTGCGCTGTTTGGCAAAGTCACCCAGTGCCAAACCAATGTGCGAGAGGAATGCGCCTGAGAGCACATCCACCTTCTCACGGCTTAGCAGCTCTTCGGCAGCACGCACGGCGTCGCCGGGTGAGGCGTTGTCATCACGGGTAATGAGCTGCAGCTGCTTGCCGTTCACGCCACCCGCGGCGTTGATTTCTTCGACCGCCAATTCCATGCCCTTTTTGTAGGGGTCGAGGAATGCGGGTTGGGCTTTGTAGCTGTTGATCTCGCCAATCTTGATGACGTTTTGCGCCATGGCGGGTAAGACCGGCAGTGTGGTCACGCTCAATGTGAGGGCGGCGCTGCGAAACAGTTTGGCAATGCAGGATTTCATGTCAGTTCTGTAGAAAGCAGAGAACTCAATTGTCTTGCAAACTAGACGTCACCTTATAGTCTTGGGTAATTACTTTTCTTTCGCTTAAAAGGGTTGACGACATGCTTATCAATTGCGTCGCTTACCAAGATGGTCAAAAACTGGCAGACATCACCATCGCGGACATCAGCGATTGGTTGACAAGACCAGGTTGTTTTATTTGGGTTGCTTTGCGTGATGCCTCACAGGCAGAGCTAGAACAAATGCAGGAAGAGTTTGAGCTGCACCCGTTGGCGATTGAAGATGCTTCGCGAGGTCATCAGCGCCCCAAAATTGAAGAGTACGGCGACATCGTGTTTGTGGTCATGCACCTGTTGGAGATGCAGCAAGACGAAGTGCATGTGGGGGAAGTGGCGGTTTTTGTTGGTCCTAATTTTGTGTTGTCTGTTCGTAACGGCAGTCAGCAAAACTTCTTAGGCGTGCGGGAGCGCTGCGAGCGCGAACCCGAATTGCTCAAGCAGGGCGCTGGCTTTGTGGCCTACGCTTTGATGGATACCGTGGTCGACAGATATTTTCCATTGGTGGAGGCGCTTGAGGCAGACCTCGAAGAAGTCGAAGACCAAATTTTTGAGAGAGGTGCTGCTCGGTGGAATATTGAGCGGCTTTATGCACTCAAACACAGGAGCTCAACCTTGCGCCATGCCGTGGTCCCGTTGCTGGAGGTGGTTGGCAAACTGCACGGCGGGCGTGTCCCTGCGGTGTGCCAGGCCAGCCAAGAATACTTTCGCGATGTGCACGACCATTTGGCGCGTATCAACGGCGCGATCGATGCAGTGCGCGACACTATCACCACGGCGATTCAGGTCAATCTGTCTTTGGTCACCATTGAAGAGTCAGAGGTCACCAAGCGCCTAGCAGCTTGGGCGGCCATCTTTGCCGTGTCCACGGCGTTGGCGGGCATCTGGGGCATGAACTTTGAAGTGATGCCCGAGCTTAAATGGACCTACGGCTACCCTATGGCGCTAGGCATCATTGGCGCCATTGCCGGGTTCTTATATTGGCGTTTTCGCAGGCGCGGTTGGTTGTAACTTTGAAGCACCAAACAAAAGCCCCACCAGCTTTGCAGCTCGCGGGGCTTTTAAATTTTTGACACGCTGCTTTCAATGCGCGTCATTCGCGGCGTTTTAGGCCTCGAGACGAGCCGCTAAGGCAGCTTTGGTTGTCGTCATCTCAGCAGGCAAATGGTAGGCCAACTGGGTGAACAACTCTTCGTGCAGTTTCAACTCAGCCACCCAAGCCGCTTTGTCGATGTTGGTGACGGTGTTGAATTGCTCAGGCGTGAAGTTCAAACCGGTCCAGTTGATTTCTTCATAAGTTGGGCTCACGCCGAACACGTTTTCTTTGCCGTGTGCTTTGCCTTCGATGCGGTCAATCATCCACTTTAAGACGCGCATGTTTTCACCATAGCCAGGCCACACAAATTTGCCGTCGTCGCCTTTACGGAACCAGTTGACGCAGTAAATCGAAGGCACTTTAGCCCCGCCCGCTTTGAGCGTGTCGCCCATGCCCAGCCAATGCTGGAAGTAGTCGCTCATGTTGTAGCCGATGAAGGGCAACATGGCGAACGGATCGCGGCGAACCACGCCTTGTTGGCCGGCGGCCGCAGCCGTGGTCTCCGAGCCCATGGTCGCTGCCATGTAAACACCTTCGGTCCAGTTGCGCGCCTCGGTGACCAAAGGCACGGTGGTGGAGCGACGGCCGCCGAAGATGAACGCGTCAATGGCCACGCCGTTCGCGTCGTCCCACTGGCTGTCCAGCGCTGGGTTGTTGGTGGCAGCCACCGTAAAACGTGCGTTAGGGTGGGCGGCTTTAGCGCCTGTTTCTTTGGCAATGGCTGGGGTCCAGTCTTTGCCTTGCCAGTCGATCAAATGGTCAGGCAACTTCCCTGTGTCTTTTTCCATGCCTTCCCACCACACGTCGCCGTCGTCGGTCAGTGCGACGTTGGTGTAAATCACGTTTTTGTCCAAGCTGGCCATGCAGTTGGGGTTGGTATGAAAGTTAGTGCCGGGCGCAACGCCAAAGTAACCTGCTTCTGGGTTGATGGCGTACAACTTGCCATCCGCGTTGGGCTTTATCCAAGCAATGTCGTCACCAATGGTGGTGACTTTCCAACCGTCGAAGCCTTCGGGTGGGACCAACATGGAGAAGTTGGTTTTGCCGCAAGCGCTGGGGAAGGCTGCTGCCACGTGGAACTTCTTGCCCTGAGGGTTGGTCACGCCCAAGATGAGCATGTGCTCGGCCAACCAGCCTTGGTCGCGACCCATGTTGGACGCGATGCGCAAGGCAAAGCACTTTTTCCCCAACAAGGCGTTGCCGCCATAGCCTGAGCCATAAGACCAGATTTCGCGGGTCTCTGGGTAGTGCACGATGTATTTGGTTTTGTTGCATGGCCACGTCACGTCGGCTTGCCCTTCGGCGAGTGGCGCACCGACGGTGTGCACGCAAGGTACGTAGTGTCCGTCTGTGCCGATCACGTCGTACACGGCTTTGCCCATACGCGTCATGATTTTTTGGCTCACGGCCACATACGGGCTGTCAGACAGCTCAATGCCTACGTGGGCAATGTGCGAGCCCATGGGGCCCATGCTGAAAGGCACCACATACATGGTGCGACCTTTCATGCAGCCCTCAAACAATGGGTTCAAGGTGGCGCGCATTTCGGCGGGGGCCATCCAGTTGTTGGTGGGGCCTGCATTCTCTTTTTGCTCAGAGCAGATGTACGTGCGGTCTTCCACGCGGGCCACGTCGGTAGGGTCAGACCACGCCAAATAAGAGTTAGGGCGTTTGGCGGGGTTCAGCTTTTTGAAAGTACCGTTGTCAACCAGCATTTGGCACAGGCGGTCATACTCTTCTTGGCTACCGTCACACCAGTAAACGGTATCTGGTTTGCACAAGGCGGCCATGTCGCCGACCCAAGCGATCAGCTTGGGGTTTTTTACATACGCGGGTGCGTGGATGGTCATGGAAAGCTCCTAAGTCAAAAAATTGAGGTCAGGGCCCAGCCGATTAAGCGCTGGGCCCTGACCTCAATTCATTGCTGCCGACAAACACCAGCAGGATGACTATTTTATGAAACTCTGTCCAGTTGCGGGCTTGCAAAAACCCTATGAATTACGTGAAAAGTCGGAAAAGTATTACTTTTAAAGCCGTTTTCTTTAACTACTAGGATATGGACTAGTCTAAAGTTACAAAGAAAAAAGCGCCATAACTGGCGCTTTGTAATGTGAAGGACCGACGAAAAGTCAGTCGAATCCAAGTTTTTAGGCCATGTACATGGCTATGAAAATCATCAGGAACATCAAGATGCCGCCAGCCACAGGGAGCACGATGGGCATCATGGGCACAATGGATTCGACAACGTCTTGCTCGGTGCCGTGTGCGTGGTTGTGATCGGACATGTGAGGTTTCCTCTAAAAGTATGAAGTGGTTTGAATTCTAGGGGAAATGCGAAATGCATTGGAAGCAGTGAGGTCACGCAGTCAGCGCCACCACACGCAGTACCTCGTCGCCGTAGGCCTCTAGTTTTTTGATGCCGATGCCCGCGATGCCTTGAAGGGCCTGTAGATCGTGCGGCTCAGCTTGTGCGATGGCGGCTAAAGTTGCATCGTGGAAGATGACGTAGGCGGGCAAGTTGTGCGACTTGGCCACCTCGGCTCGCCACGCCTTGAGGGTGTCGTAGCGTAGCTGGCCTGCCTCGTCCAATGCGATGGGTGCTGGCTTTGAGGGGCCGCTGGCGCTGCCCTTGGCTTTGCGCTCGCCCTTGCGGTCGGCTGGGGTAGACATCGAGGCACGCAAGCGTACCGAGACCTCACCTTTGAGCACCGCGCGCGAGGCTTCTGTCAAATACAAGGTGTTGAAGGCTTGCGCGTCCACGCCCAAAGCGCCCAAGGCGATGAGCTGGCGCAACACACCACGCAGCTGCACTTCGCTGAAATGTGCGCCGATGCCAAAGGTGCTGAGCTTCTCGTGACCGTATTGGCTGACTTTCTCGGTGGCTTTGCCACGCAAGATGTCCATCACATGGCCCGCGCCAAACGACATGCCGCTTTGCTGCTTGATGCGGTAGATGGTGGACAGCAACATGCGGGCGGCTTCGGTGCCATCCCAAATCTCGGGGGGCTGCAAACAGTTATCGCAGTTGCCACAAGTCAGG
>CAJBHE010000243.1 GCA_903952885.1 uncultured Burkholderiales bacterium | reverse complement strand
TGCTGGCGCGAAGGCGTGGGGCTTAGAGCAGGCATTGCATTTTTTGCACCACCCCACGCCTGATGTGTCGCTGGCGCAGCTGGAAGACCGCACACATCCTGCGTGGCAGCGCTTGAAGGCCGAAGAGCTGCTGGCGCAGCAGTTGTCGCAGCTGCAGTCCAAACGCGCGCGTGACGAGCTACGTGCCCCTGCCTTGGCGCTGACTAAAGGTGGTTTACACGAGCAGTTGTTAGGTGTGCTGCCGTTCGGTTTGACGGGCGCGCAGCGCCGCGTGGGCGAAGAAATTGCACAAGACTTGATGCGCCAAGTGCCCATGCACCGTTTGCTACAAGGCGATGTGGGCTCGGGCAAAACCGTTGTGGCCGCTTTAGCCGCCGCCGTGGCGATGGATGGCGGCTGGCAATGCGCGTTGATGGCCCCAACAGAAATTTTGGCTGAGCAGCACTTTCGCAAACTCATTGGTTGGCTAGAGCCTTTGCTCACGCCCTTGGGCAAGCGCGTGGCGTGGCTCACGGGCAGCCAAAAGAAAAAAGAACGCACCGAAATGTTGGGGCTCATTGCCAGTGGCGAAGCCGCATTGGTGGTGGGCACACACGCGGTGATTCAAGAACAAGTAGTCTTTAAAAACTTGGCCTTGGCCATCATCGACGAACAGCACCGTTTTGGCGTGGCACAGCGCTTGGCCCTGCGCGAGAAGATGCTCACGCACGACGGCATGCCACAGCAAGAGCCGCACATGTTGATGATGAGCGCCACGCCCATTCCACGCACCTTGGCCATGAGCTACTACGCTGACCTTGATGTGTCCACCCTCGACGAGTTGCCGCCGGGCCGCACGCCGGTGGTGACCAAGCTGGTGTCAGAGTCACGCCGCGATGAGTTGATCGAGCGCATTCGCCACCAGCTTGACGAAGGCCGCCAGGTGTATTGGGTGTGTCCGTTGATTGAAGAAAGCGAAGCGCTCGATTTAACCAACGCCACCGAGACGCACGCTTTGTTGATGGATGCGCTCAACCATCCAGGCACAAAGCCTGTGCTGGTAGGGCTGTTGCACTCACGCATGTCGCCCGCCGACAAAAAAGCGGTGATGGCCCAGTTTGAAAGGGGTGCTATGGGCGTGCTGGTCAGTACCACCGTGATTGAGGTGGGTGTGGATGTGCCCAATGCGTCGTTGATGGTGATTGAGCATGCCGAGCGTTTTGGCTTGAGCCAGTTGCACCAGTTGCGCGGACGCGTGGGGCGAGGCGCAGCAGCGTCTGCGTGCGTGCTGATGTACGCCACAGGCGAGAGCGGGCGAGTGAGCGAAACAGCGCGTGAGCGGTTGCGTGCGATGGTGGAAACTTCGGATGGATTTGAAATCGCACGCCGTGATCTAGAAATTCGTGGTCCAGGCGAGTTCTTGGGCGCGCGCCAATCGGGAGCTGCATTGCTGCGTTTTGCAGACTTGAACGAAGATGGCGAACTGCTGCAATGGGCCAGAGAGTTAGCGCCACTGATGTTGGACAAACACCCCGAATTGGCCGACCGCCACGTGAGCCGCTGGTTGGGTGGAAAATCAGACTTCTTAAAGGCTTAAGAACATGACCCTCACCGAACTCAAATACATCGTGGCCGTGGCCCGTGAAAAGCACTTTGGCCGCGCGGCTGAAGCCTGCTTTGTGTCCCAGCCCACGCTGTCGGTGGCCATTAAAAAACTCGAAGAAGAGCTGGATGTGAAACTGTTTGAGCGCAGCGCCAACGAAGTGGCGGTGACGTCCTTGGGCGAAGAAATCATTCGTCAAGCGCAAAGCGTGTTGGAGCAAGCGGCCAACATCAAAGAGATTGCCAAGCGCGGCAAAGACCCACTGGCCGGCCCGTTGAAGCTTGGCGTGATCTACACCATTGGCCCCTATTTGCTGCCAAGCTTGGTGCGTCAAGCCATCTCTAAAACGCCGCAAATGCCGCTGATGCTGCAAGAAAACTTCACCGTCAAGTTGTTGGAAATGTTGCGCACCGGCGAGATTGACTGTGCCATCTTGGCTGAGCCTTTCCCAGACACAGGTCTCGCCACTGCACCGCTGTATGACGAGCCCTTCATGGCCGCCGTGCCTAGCAATCACCCGCTCGCCAAGTTGAAGCACGTGAGCGCGGATGAGCTGAAAAACGAAACCATGTTGTTGCTGGGCAATGGCCATTGCTTTCGCGACCATGTGCTGGAGGTGTGTCCCGAATTTGCGCGCTTCTCTAGCAACGCCGAGGGGATTCAAAAGAGCTTCGAAGGCTCGTCGCTCGAGACCATCAAACACATGGTGGCTGCTGGTATGGGCGTGACCTTGGTGCCGCGTTTGAGCGTGCCCAAAGAGGCGCTTGACACGCAGGCCAAGCGCAAGAAAAGCGAAGAAACTTATGTGCGTTACTTGCCCATCACCGACGACAAAGGCGGCGAGCCGCCTACGCGTCGTGTGGTGTTGGCATGGCGTCGCAGCTTCACGCGCTACGAGGCGATTGCTGCCTTGCGCAACGCCATTTACGGGTGTGAGTTGCTCGGTGTGAAACGTTTGTCTTGAGGCTGCATGCATGCTTGAACGCTTGGCACTTTATTTAGACCTGATCCGCTGGAACCGCCCCGCTGGTTGGTTGCTGCTGCTGTGGCCATCGCTATCAGCACTTTGGGTGGCGGCGCAAGGTTGGCCCGGTTGGCATTTGGTGCTGGTGTTTGTGTTGGGCACCATCCTCATGCGCAGCGCGGGCTGCTGCATAAACGATGTGGCCGACCGTGAGTTTGACCGTCACGTCAAACGAACGGCAGAGCGCCCCGTCACGCGCGGTGCGGTGTCAGTCCGCGAAGCTTTGCTGGTGGGCGCTGTGCTGGCGCTGGCGGCGTTTGGCTTGGTGCTGACCACCAACCCTGCCACCATCGTTTGGTCGTTTGCAGGTCTCGCGATGGCCTTGATTTATCCCTACGCCAAACGCCATGTGTCGATGCCGCAAGCGGTGTTGGGCGTGGCATTCAGCTTTGGCATTCCCTTGGCGTTTGTGTCGGTGGGGAGTGCAAACAGCACGTGGCAAGACCTGAGCCTGCTAGCCCTGATCGACGCAGTGCCCATGTTGGCGTGGGGCTTGATGTTGTTCAATTTATTTTGGGTATTGGCCTACGACACCGAGTACGCGATGGTGGACCGCGACGACGACTTGCGCATTGGCATGAAGACCTCGGCCATCACACTGGGTCGCCACGATGTGTCGGCTGTCATGGCGTTTTATGCGGTTTATCTGTGCGGTTGGTACGGTTTGCTCGAGCCCCAAAAGCTGGGTTGGCATTGGACCTTGGCGCTGTGTCTGGCGGGTTTGCAAGCGGTGTGGCATTTTTTGCTGATCATGGGCCGTTCGCGTGACGGCTGTTTTATGGCGTTTCGCTCAAACCATTGGCTGGGCGCAACGGTGTTTGCAGGCATTGCCATGAGCTACGCAGTTCGCTGATATTGGGTGTGGCGCGGCCTTGAAAAAAGCGCTTGGGGCGAGTGCCGCAAGCGCTTTTTTATGGGGGCTCTCAGCGAGAGGCCGACTGGGTTTTGGCCTTTTTAGGCTTTTTCTTTTTCAACTTCTTTTTCTTGGCCTTCTTGGCTTTTTTGTCAGCCTTTGCAAGGGCTGCTTTGTCGGTGCTTGGGGCACTGGTCGCCCCTTGGTCCGGTTGTGCTGCGGGAGTAACAGGCATGGCAGGAGCTTGGGCGCCGGACGTCAATGGCAGGCTTAGGGCGACCACAGAGACAAGAGAAATCAGAAGTTTGTTCATGGGTTCAAAGGTATTCACATTCAATAAAGCTATTGTCGCACCGGTTATGGGGATTTAAGCCCCAAACTCATCGCCAAGTTCGTGTGCACGTTGCCGTGCGGCTTGCAAAGCGGTTTGAAAAAGCTCGCCCATGTGGGCGTTTTGCATAGAAGTCAGGGCTGCAAGCGTGGTGCCACCTTTGGAAGTGACGCGTTCGCGCAGCAAAGACGGTGGCTCTTTGGCGGTTTTGGCCAGTTGGGATGCGCCTTCAAATGTGCCAATGGCCAGTTGTGTGGCTTGCTCGCATGTCAGGCCCATCTTCACACCCGCCTCAACCATGGCCTCAATGAAGAAGAACACATAGGCGGGGCCAGAGCCAGACAGTGCAGTGACCGCGTCCAGCAAGGGCTCGTCGTTCACCCACAGCAGCGCACCGGTGGTGGCCACCACTTGTTCAATCCATGTTTTGTCAGTTGCAGTCACGGCAGCGCGGGCAAACAAGCCTGTTTGGCCCAAGCCCACCAGGGCGGGCGTGTTGGGCATGGCGCGCACCACGCGCTCGGAACTCAGCCAGCGGGCAATGCTGTCGCTGCGAATGCCAGCGGCCACGCTCAGGTGCAGTGCGTTGGGGCAGAAAGCTTGGGCTTGATATGCCGCTTCTTTGAAGTTTTGTGGCTTGACCGCCCACACGACAAGCCCAGCGTCTGCCAATGTGGCATCGGCAGCAGGCAGAACATTCACACCAAATTGGGTCTGCAGGCGCTGGCGCGCCTCTTCAAAAGGCTCGACCACCCAAATGTCTTGGGCAGGGGTGCCTTGCTTGATCAAGCCGCCAATGATGGCGCTGGCCATGTTGCCGCCGCCAATGAATGCAAGGGTTTGAGAGGGGTTGGAGGGTATAGACATGCCCGAATTGTCGGTGAATCCAAAAAGAATCTGAAAAATAGTTTGACGCAGCCCAAAAACTTATGGCATAATTTGCGGCTCCGCTAAAAAGCGGGGTTTATCTGCCCCAAGTTGAAGCATTGTGAGTGGTTTGCGATGTGGATGACGGGCCCAAGACTGATCAGTTCTATGTGCATAACGAAAGTTAAGCGAAGACTGATGCAAGTTGGGAAATATTGAAATGATCCAAACTGAAACACGGTTAGATGTCGCTGACAACACCGGTGCGAAGTCCGTTTTGTGCATTAAGGTGCTCGGCGGTTCTAAGCGTCGCTATGCAAGCGTGGGCGACATCATCAAGGTGAGCATCAAAGAAGCCGCTCCGCGTGGCCGCGTCAAAAAAGGCGAGGTGTATAGCGCTGTTGTGGTCCGTACTGCCAAAGGTATCCGCCGTGGCGACGGTTCGCTCGTTAAATTCGATGGCAACGCAGCTGTGTTGCTCAATGCAAAGTTGGAGCCTATCGGCACCCGTATCTTCGGCCCAGTGACGCGCGAGTTGCGCACTGAGAAGTTCATGAAGATCGTGTCTCTGGCTCCTGAAGTTCTGTAAGGACTCACCATGAACAAGATTCGCAAAGGCGACCAAGTCATCGTCCTTACTGGGCGTGACAAAGGCAAGCGTGGCGTTGTGTCGCTGCGCAGTGATGACAGCCACCTG
>CAJBHE010000242.1 GCA_903952885.1 uncultured Burkholderiales bacterium | reverse complement strand
CCCATTTGCCCGCTTGCGCCCCGGCGCGCAATTGGCAGCCGAGGTGCACATTGGTAACTTTGTGGAAGTCAAAAACTCCACCCTGGCCAAAGGCGCCAAAGCCAACCACTTGGCCTACTTGGGCGACGCCACGGTGGGCGAGCGCGTCAACTACGGCGCTGGCAGCATCACCGCCAATTACGACGGTGCGAACAAGCACCGCACCGTGATTGAGGCCGACGTGCATGTGGGCAGCAACTGCGTGTTGGTGGCACCCGTCACAATTGGGGCGGGCGGCACGGTGGGTGGTGGTTCGACCATCACCAAGAGTACCGAAGCGAGCGCTCTCAGCGTGGCGCGGGGTAAGCAAGTGAGCATTGCTAATTGGAAGCGGCCTGAGAAAAAATCAAAGGCTTAATTTCGCAGCACCGGCCAAGTGCTGGTGAACTTCGCTCGCTTAGTCGCAAAAAACGCTTTCACGTTGCGTACGTTCGCATCTTGCGTGAGCAGGCGTTGCGTGATGACTAGGTAGTCGGGCATGTCTGCCGCTTGCACCACCAACACAAAGTCAGGGCCGGGCGACACACGCCAGCATTGCTGCACGGCCTCGTCGGCGCAGGCGCGTTGCTCGAAGGCGTCGAGGTTTTCTGTGCCTTGCGCGTCTAGCGTCACCTCGACCATTGCGGTCAGGCCGTGGCCCAGTGCAGCGCCCAATTTATCTGAACTCAGCACGGCGATTTGTCGTTCAATCCAGCCCTCATCCGTTAGGCGCTTGACGCGACGCAGACAGGTGGGTGGGGAAATTTTGAAGCGTTCGGCCAAGGCCACGTTGCTGAGGGTGGCATCGTGCTGCAAGGCGTCGAGCAGCTTCAGATCGGTCTCATCTAGAAATTCTTGTTTCATAAAGTTAATTTAATTGAAATTAAATTTCAAAATACGTATTTGATGGAATTTTCGTTCAAAAATAAGAAAAAATAAACAAGAAATTTCTATTCGTGGTGCTTAATATCTAGGCAAACCAATTCAGGAGTGCTCTTTATGTGTGGCATCGTCGGCGCCGTTTCTACCCGCAACATTGTTCCCATCCTCGTGCAAGGCTTGCAACGGCTGGAGTACCGTGGCTATGACTCATGCGGCGTGGCGGTGCACTCGGCCAGCTTGGGCGGTAAGCAAGGCGCTATTCATGGTGGACTTCAACGCGCGCGCAGCACGGCGCGTGTGTCTGAGCTGATGGACCAAGTCAAGGCCGACCACATCGAAGGCGGCACTGGCATTGCGCACACACGCTGGGCCACACACGGTGCGCCTGCGGTGCACAACGCGCACCCGCACTTCAGCCACGGCACGGGTGCAGGCGCTGGCGTGTACACAGGCGATGTGCCTAATATGGTGGGCCAGAACGAGAAAGCCACCCCGAACAAGCCGGGGCGGGTGGCGCTGGTGCATAACGGCATCATCGAAAACCACGACGAGCTGCGCGCCGCGCTGCAAGCCAAGGGCTACGAGTTCTTGAGCCAAACCGATACCGAGGTCATTGCCCACTTGGTGGACAGTCTCTACAACGGCGATTTGTTTGAAGCCGTCAAAGCAGCCATCGTTCAACTGCACGGCGCATACGCCATTGCCGTGTTCCACAAAGACGAACCCCACCGCGTCATTGGCGCACGTGCTGGCTCGCCGCTCATCTTGGGTGTGGGCAAAGACCACAGCGAAACTTTCTTGGCCAGCGATGCCATGGCCTTGGCTGGCGTGACAGACCAAATCGTGTACCTCGAAGAGGGCGATGTGGTCGACATTCAAATCGGCAAGTACTGGGTGCAAGACCGCAACCATAAAGCCGTGACACGTGAAGTCAAAACCGTGCAGGCGCACAGCGGCGCAGCCGAGTTGGGCCCTTACCGGCACTACATGCAAAAAGAAATCTTCGAGCAGCCGCGCGCCATTGCCGACACGCTCGAAGGTATTGAAGGCATCACGCCCGAGTTGTTTGGTGACGGCGCGTACAGTGTTTTCAAAGCTGTGGACAACGTGCTCATCCTCGCTTGCGGCACCAGCTACTACAGCGGCTGCGTGGCCAAGTAT
>CAJBHE010000241.1 GCA_903952885.1 uncultured Burkholderiales bacterium | reverse complement strand
TTGCGTGGGCGTGGTGGTGCGGGCTTCCCCACAGGTTTGAAGTGGAGCTTCATGCCTCGCCAGTTCCCAGGCCAAAAGTACTTGGTCTGTAACTCGGACGAGGGCGAGCCCGGCACTTGCAAAGACCGCGAGATCTTGCAGCACAACCCCCACATCGTGATTGAAGGTATGGCCATCGCCGCTTTTGCCATGGGCATCAGCGTGGGCTACAACTACATCCACGGCGAAATCTTCCAAACCTACGAGCGTTTTGAAGCCGCCCTCGAAGAAGCCCGCGCAGCAGGCTACTTGGGTGACAACATCTTGGGCTCCACGTTCAGCTTCCAGTTGCACGCTGCCCACGGTTTTGGCGCGTACATCTGCGGCGAAGAAACCGCGTTGCTCGAGTCGCTCGAAGGTAAAAAAGGCCAACCCCGTTTCAAGCCACCGTTCCCAGCGAGCTTTGGTTTGTACGGCAAGCCCACCACCATAAACAACACCGAAACATTCGCAGCAGTGCCTTGGATCATCAACAACGGTGGTCAGGCATACCTCGAATGCGGCAAGCCCAACAACGGTGGCACCAAGATCTTCTCGGTCAGCGGTGACGTTGAGCGCCCCGGCAACTACGAAATCCCCATGGGCACACCGTTCTCCAAATTGTTGGAGTTGGCCGGTGGCGTTCGCAAAGGTCGCACGCTCAAGGCGGTGATTCCTGGCGGTTCTTCTTCGCCCGTTATTCCTGGCGACTTGATGATGAAGCTCACCATGGACTACGACAGCATCGCCAAAGACGGTGGTTCAATGCTGGGTTCAGGTGCGGTGATCGTGTTGGACGACTCTCGCTGCATGGTCAAGAGCCTGCTGCGCCTGAGCTACTTCTACATGCATGAGTCATGCGGCCAATGCACACCTTGCCGTGAAGGCACAGGATGGTTGTGGCGCATGGTCGACCGCATTGAGCGTGGTGATGGCCGCGAAAGCGACTTGGCATTGCTCGACAACGTGGCAGAAAACATCATGGGCCGCACCATTTGCGCCCTCGGAGACGCAGCAGCCATGCCTGTGCGCGGCATGATGAAGCACTTCCGCCATGAGTTTGAACACCACATCACGCACAAGACCTGCACGGTCGCTGCCTACGTTTGACACGGATAAGTGCCATGATTGAAATCGAACTCGACGGTAAAAAGATTGACGTCCAAGAAGGCTGCATGATCATGCACGCAGCCGAAAAGGCCGGCACGTACATTCCGCATTTCTGCTATCACAAGAAACTCAGCATCGCGGCCAACTGCCGGATGTGCCTGGTGGATGTAGAGAAAGCGCCTAAGCCCATGCCCGCTTGCGCCACGCCGGTGACCCAAGGCATGGTGGTTCGCACCAAGAGCGAGCGCGCCATCAAGGCTCAAAAATCGGTGATGGAGTTCTTGCTCATCAATCACCCTCTCGATTGCCCCATTTGCGACCAAGGCGGTGAGTGCCAGTTGCAAGACTTGGCGGTGGGCTACGGTGGTTCTTCGTCACGCTACGAAGAAGAAAAGCGTGTGGTGATTCCTAAAGACGTCGGCCCATTGGTGAGCATGCAAGAGATGAGCCGCTGTATCCAATGCACGCGCTGCGTGCGCTTTGGTCAAGAAGTGGCCGGCATCATGGAATTGGGCATGTCCCACCGTGGTGAGCATGCTGAGATTGAAACCTTCGTGGGTCAATCGGTCGACTCCGAGCTCTCCGGCAACATGATCGACATCTGCCCCGTGGGCGCATTGACCAGCAAGCCATTTCGCTATAGCGCCCGCACGTGGGGGTTGAGCCGTCGCAAGTCGGTCAGCCCGCACGACGCGACCGGTGCCAACCTGATCGTTCAAGTCAAGAACAACAAAGTCATGCGCGTTGTGCCTTTGGAAAACGAAGACGTCAACGAATGCTGGATTGCTGACCGCGACCGTTTCAGCTACGAAGCTTTGGACAGCGCAGACCGCTTGAC
Source organism: uncultured Burkholderiales bacterium (assembly GCA_903952885.1). Classification (GTDB taxonomy): domain Bacteria; phylum Pseudomonadota; class Gammaproteobacteria; order Burkholderiales; family Burkholderiaceae_C; genus Limnohabitans. The sequence continues at coordinate 2,612 of CAJBHE010000241.1, read as the reverse complement.
CAAGCCCATGCTCAAGCAAGGCGGCGAGTGGAAAGAAGTCGATTGGCAAACTGCCCTCGAGTACGTGGCCAACGGCTTGCAAGGCGTCAAAGCTCAGCACGGCGCACAAGCCATCGGCACTTTGGCCAGCCCACACAGCACCGCTGAAGAGTTGTTCTTGGCCGCTGGCCTGACCCGCGGCTTGGGTAGCCAAAACATCGACACACGTTTGCGCGCTGCGGATTTCCAAACCGACGGCAAAGTACGTTGGTTGGGTACCTCTGTGGCTTCCCTCACCACACTGCAACGTGCATTGGTGATTGGCTCAAACATCCGTAAAGACCAACCTTTGTTGGCCCAACGTCTGCGTCAAGCTGTGCGTAACGGCGGCAAGGTCAATGCCTTGAACGCACAAGCCTTCGACTGGGCGATGCCTGTGGCCAACACCTTGGTGGTAGATGCTGCCAACTGGGTGCAAGCCTTGGCTGATATCGCTGCTGCCGTGGGCGCTATCACCGGTGCTGCTGCACCTGTGGCTGGCAACGCCAACAGCGCAGAAGCACAAGCCATCGCCAAGTCATTGACCAGCGGTGAGCGCAAAGCCATTTTGTTGGGCAACGCAGCGGCGCATCACCCCAAAGCGTCTAGCTTGCTGAGCTTGGCCAACTGGATCGGCGCACAAACAGGTGCGACCGTGGGTTACCTCGGCGAAGCGGCCAACACGGTGGGTGCTCAACTGGTGGGCGCCTTGCCAAAAGCTGGCGGTCAAACTGCAGGCCAAATGTTGGCAGGTGGTTTGAAGGCGGTGGTGTTGCTCAACACCGAACCTGTTTTTGACGCTGCCAACGGCGCTGCTGCATCACAAGCCATCGGCCAAGCCGAAATGGTGGTGACCTTTTCTCCCTTCAAGGCAAATATGGACATCAGCGATGTGCTGTTGCCCATCTCGCCATTCACCGAAACTGCTGGCACCTTCATCAACACCGAAGGTCGCGCACAAAGCTTCCACGGTGTGGTCAAGCCTTTGGGCGAGACACGTCCTGCATGGAAAGTGTTGCGCGTGTTGGGCTCCATGCTCCACGTGCCTGGCTTCGAATTCGAGACCATCGAAGAAGTGCGGGCTCAAGCCATTCCTGCCGATGTCCAGGCCTTGCTCTCTAACGCATGCACGGCCAATGTGGACGTGAGCCCGGCATTAGGGCAGCCTGCTTCTGCAGCGATTTACCAGCTCGACAGCTTGGTGCGTCGCGCGCCATCGCTGCAACTCACTGCTGATGCAAGGCAACCTTCGATTGACGCGAAGCACCCCGCGGCTGCTTTGCAAGGAGGCCTGTGATGGTTGACAACATTTACAACGCCGGCTTGGGCTTGATTTCTGGTGCGTGGTGGACCACACTGGCTTGGCCTGTGATTTGGACCTTGCTGAAGATTGTGGGCGTGTTGCTGCCCTTGTTGCTTTGCGTCGCTTACCTGACATTGTGGGAACGCAAGGCCATTGGTTACACCCAAATCCGTAAAGGTCCTAACCGCACGGGCCCTGGTGGTTTGCTGCAACCCATCGCTGATGCGCTCAAGTTGCTTACCAAAGAGATCATCATCCCAACGAAGGCGACCACCAGCTTGTTCTTCTTGGGGCCCATCATGACCATCATGCCCGCCTTGGCGGCTTGGGCTGTGATTCCTTTTGGTCCCGATGTAGCTTTGGCCAACATCAACGCAGGATTGTTGTTTTTGATGGCCATCACCTCCCTTGAGGTCTACGGCGTCATCATCGCGGGTTGGGCGTCTAACTCCAAATACGCTTTCATTGGCGCCATGCGCGCCTCAGCCCAAATGGTGAGTTACGAAATTGCCATGGGCTTTTGTTTTGTGATCGTCTTGATGATCTCCAACAGCTTGAACATGACTGACATCGTCATGGGTCAAGCCAAAGGCATGATGGCTGACAAGGGTTTGAGCTTCTTGTCTTGGAACTGGTTGCCTTTGTTCCCCGTGTTCATCGTTTACTTCATCTCTGGCTTGGCTGAAACCAACCGTCACCCTTTTGACGTGGTGGAGGGTGAATCTGAAATTGTGGCTGGCCACATGATCGAATACTCTGGCATGTCTTTTGCCATGTTCTTTTTGGCTGAATACGCCAACATGATTTTGGTCTCGATGTTGACCGTGGTGATGTTCTTGGGTGGCTGGTTGTCACCCATTGACCATCCCTTGTTCAACATGATTCCTGGCTGGATTTGGCTGGGCCTTAAGACCTTCGTGGTGGTGACCATGTTCTTGTGGGTGCGTGCCACGTTCCCACGGTATCGCTATGACCAAATCATGCGTTTGGGTTGGAAGATCTTCATCCCAATCACCTTGATTTGGTTGTTGGTGGTGGGTATTTGGATTCAAACACCTTGGAATATCTGGAAGTAAAACCGGAAATACACCATGACAACGACGACCCATTCCGCCCCATTCTCGATGCGCGACTTTTTGTCGAGCTTCTTGTTGATCGAGCTTCTCAAAGGCATGGCCCTCACCGGCAAATACATGTTTTCGCGCAGCATCACCATCCAGTTTCCTGAAGAAAAGACACCTTTGTCGCCTCGCTTCCGCGGCCTGCATGCTTTGGGTCGTTACGAAAACGG
>CAJBHE010000240.1 GCA_903952885.1 uncultured Burkholderiales bacterium | reverse complement strand
GCCACTTCTGACTACGACCGTGAAAAACTGCAAGAGCGCGTGGCCAAGTTGGCTGGCGGTGTTGCCGTGATCAAGGTAGGCGCTGCTACCGAAGTCGAAATGAAAGAAAAGAAAGCCCGCGTGGAAGATGCATTGCACGCCACTCGCGCTGCTGTGGAAGAAGGCATCGTGGCTGGCGGCGGCGTGGCATTGCTGCGTGCACGTCAAACTGCTGGCACCATCAAAGGTGACAACGCTGACCAAGACGCTGGTATCAAACTGGTGTTGAAAGCCATCGAAGCCCCATTGCGCGAAATCGTTTACAACGCGGGTGGCGAGCCATCCGTAGTGGTGAACGCTGTGTTGGCCGGCAAAGGCAACTACGGCTTCAACGCTGCCAACGACACCTACGGTGACATGATCGAAATGGGCATCTTGGACCCCACCAAAGTGACACGCACTGCTTTGCAAAACGCAGCGTCAGTGGCTAGCTTGATGTTGACCACCGAGTGCATGGTTTCAGAAGCACCAAAAGACGAAGCCGGCGGCGGCATGCCTGATATGGGTGGCATGGGCGGAATGGGTGGTATGGGCGGCATGGGCATGTAATACGTACTCCTTGCCTGAGGCGCCAACCCGGCGTTGCAAGGGCTTGCCGTGGCTATGCCACTGTCTACGCCCTTGCGCCTTGGTTTGGCACCTCATGCTGCGTCGGGATGCTTTTTGGCAGACTGACAAACCCAATAAAAAGCCCCGCAAGAAATTGCGGGGCTTTTTTTCGTCTGTACTCAGCGTACTTAGTGCATCAACGCCTCAAGCTTCACCGCATCCACACAAAACGCGCGAATGCCTTCGGCCAATTTTTCAGTCGCCATCGCGTCTTCATTCATGGCATAACGAAACGATGCCTCGGTGTGATGCACCGCAGGTAAGTCCAACTGCAGGGCTGCTGACGCGCTTAAGGCTTGCGTCAAAGGCTCGGTTGATGCACCCAACTGCGCCAGCAACTCTGGCGCAATGGTCAGCAAATCGCAGCCTGCCAACGCGGTGATTTGGCCCACATTTCTAAAGCTCGCGCCCATTACCTCTGTTTGGATGCCGTGGCGCTTGTAGTGGTTGTAAATCGCGCGGACTGACTTCACGCCGGGATCGTTGGCGTTTGCGTTATCGGCTTCTATCCAAGCAGCGCCAGCCGACTTTTTGTACCAGTCGTAAATGCGGCCCACAAAGGGCGAAATGAGTTGCACCTTGGCATCGCCACACGCCACCGCCTGTGCGAATGAGAACAACAAAGTGAGGTTGGTGCGAATGCCTTCGCGCTCTAACTCAGCAGCGGCTTGAATGCCTTCCCACGTGGAGGCAATTTTGATGAGCACGCGCTCGCGCTTCACACCCTGTGCCTCGTACAAAGCCATGATGCGCTTGGCGCGCGCCACAGTGGCTACCGAGTCAAAGCTCAAACGTGCATCCACTTCGGTGGACACACGGCCAGGGATGGTGGCCAAAATTTCACAACCAAAGCGCACCAACAAGCGGTCGATCTGCGCGTCCATCGCCTCGTGGCCGTGGGCTGCAACCGTGTCTTTGAGCAGGGGCAAATATTCGGGCTTTTGCACTGCCTTCAGAATCAGCGATGGGTTGGTGGTTGCATCTTGCGGCTGGAACTGAGCAAGTTGCTTGAAGTCGCCAGTGTCGGCCACGACGGTGGTGAATTGCTTGAGGGCGTCGAGTTGGTTCATGGTGTGATTATCCTGTGTCACCAAAAGTCTAGCGGCTTGGCGCTACAGTGTGATTTATGACATCTTTCACGCCTCAAAAAATTCTGGTTCTGGGTGGCAGCGGCTTTGTGGGTCGCCATGTGTGCTCGCGCCTGAGCTTGCAACACCACCAAATCACCGTCCCCACACGCCGCTTACCCGCCCGTCACATCCAAATGATGCCGGGTGTGAGTGTGGTGCAAGCCGACGTGCATGACGCACATCAATTGCAAGCCTTGGTTCATGGCCACGATGTGGTGATCAATCTCATTGCCATCCTTCACGGCACAGAAGAAGAGTTCACACATGCGCACGTCACACTGCCCGCCAACTTGGCGCGTGCGTGCCACGCCGAGAACGTCACACGCATCATTCACATCAGCGCCTTGGGAGCAGATCTGAACGGCCCGTCCATGTACCAACGCAGCAAAGCACGTGGCGAATTGGCGCTACTGTCTGCCGCGCAAAAAGCTCCTCTGGGTTTGACGCTGTTGCGTCCCAGCGTGATCTTTGGCAAAGACGACCAGTTCATCAACCTGTTTGCCAAGTTGCAAAAAGTATTTCCCGTCATGCCCCTGGCTGGTGCGCACACGCGCTTTCAGCCTGTGTGGGTGCACGACGTGGCGCAGGCCGTCGTGCATTGTGTGAATACCTCCAGCACCGAAGGCCAGGTGTATGAACTCTGTGGCCCCGACATCTTGACGCTGACCGAGCTGGTGCAGCTCGCGGGTCGTTGGGTGGGCAAAGAGCGCCCCGTCATCTCGCTGCCTTATGCCATCGGCTGGCTGCAAGCCTTGTTGATGGAGTTATCCCCCGGACCCACACTCATGAGCCGCGACAACTTGGACTCGATGAAAGTCAACAACATCGCAACCCCACATGCGCTTGGCCTTCGTGCGTTGGGCATTCCTGAGCCTAAGTCCATCAAGCGTTTGTTTGTCGCGGGGCATTGATGAAAAGCTACTTGGTCGGCGGTGCAGTGCGCGATGCCCTGATGGGCCTCGAGGGCTCTGACCGAGACTGGGTGTTGGTGGGCGGCACGCCCGAGGCATTGATGGCGCAGGGCTACCAACCTGTGGGCCGTGACTTTCCCGTGTTCTTGCACCCAGACACGCACGAGGAATACGCCCTCGCCCGCACCGAACGCAAAACCGCACGCGGCTATCAGGGCTTTGTCGTGCATGCATCGCCCGATGTGACGCTAGAAGAAGACTTAGCACGACGCGACCTGACCATCAACGCCATTGCGCAAGACGAACACGGCCAGCGCACCGACCCTTTTGGTGGCGAACGTGACATCAGCGCCAAAGTGCTGCGCCACGTGACCGAAGCCTTCCGCGAAGACCCCGTGCGCATCCTGCGCTTGGCTCGCTTTGCGGCGCGTTTCCCCGACTTCACCGTCGCGCCAGAGACGATGACGCTCATGCGAGAGATGGTGACCGAGGGCGAGGTAGACGCCTTGGTGAGCGAGCGCGTATGGCAAGAGCTCTCACGCGGCCTGATGGGCGCGAAGCCATCGCATATGTTGCAAGTGCTGCGCGAATGTGGCGCCTTGCAACGCTTGTTACCCGAAGTCGACAAACTCTACGGCGTACCGCAACGCGCCGAATACCACCCCGAGATTGACACCGGCATTCACCTAGAAATGGTGCTCGACGCATCGGCCCGCACGAACGCGCCACTCGAAGTGCGCTTTGCTTGCCTGTGCCACGACCTTGGCAAAGGCTCGACACCAGCCGATGTGTTGCCCCGTCACATCGGCCACGAACAGCGCAGCGAAAAACTCACCCGCGCACTCTGCACCCGTTGGCGAGTGCCTGTGGAATGCAAAGAGCTAGCTGAGTTGGTGGCGCGTGAGCACGGCAACATCCATCAAAGTTTGAGTTTTGGGGCAGAGGCGGTGTTGCGTTTGTTGGTGCGTTGCGATGCGCTGCGTCGCCCGGATAGGTTTTTGTTGGCCTTGCAAGCGTGCGAGTGTGATGCACTTGGGCGGTTGGGCAAAGAGGATGAAGCTTATGAGCAAGGACCTCGTTTGGCTTTGCTGTTGAGGGCGGCACAGTCGGTGGACAGTGCGGCTATCAGTGCCCAGGCTTTGGCTGAAGGGCTTACAGGACCCGCTGTGGGCGCACGCATTGATGCGGCTCGGTTGGCGGCTATTGCTGCTTCGCTTTAAGTGCTGCGCAACGAAGCTGCAAGGGCGGTAACCGCTCTGCTCCGCCGTCGCTTCGCGCCTAATGTCGCTGCCGCGACCATCGCCCTTTCCGCTTCGTTGCTTTGGGCTCGCGTTGCATTGCATCTCACTCAAACTTATCCGCGGCAATTCGTGAAGTAACTCACACGTTCAACACTTGACTAAATCAGTCTCTCGCGCGTCAAGCGGTGTGGGGTGTGCCTGCGTCAGCGACATTAGGCGCGAAGCGACGGCGGAGCAGAGCAGGTACGCCCCACACCGCTTGACACAGAGGGGGAGTTAGTAACAACAAGCTAAAGAACCTTAGAAATCCCAGCACACACCAAGCTGAGAATGATCGTCGAAGCAAGCGGAATAAAAATCTCGCGCCCAAAAATCTTGAACCGTATATCCCCAGGCAAATGCCCAAACCCCAGCTTCTGAAGCCAAGGCGTCACAGCGTTGATCAGCAACAATGCCACAAAAACAACGATGAGCCAACGGGTCATATCAAGTCTCAGAGCGCATAACTGCGGTCACCTTGCGCAAAGCCCATGGGCTCCCAGTCGGTTGTGCCAAAGGCCACCACTTTGAACAGCTCACCCATTTCGTGCTCAGTGATGAGCTTTTGCGCCATGATTTTTTCGTCGAGCGGCGCATCCACCAACGGCTGCAACAAACCACAGTTGATCAAGAAGTGTGCTTGGGTGGTGTAGCCCAACACATTCAGGCCCGCGTCTTGCGCGGCCAACGCCACGCCGGTGAAGTTCACGTGCGCGGTGATGTCTTTGCGGCCCACATCAGCCAATGGGTCTGAGTCGGCCTTGTGCAGTTGGTGACACATCAACGTGCCCATGCTGCGTTGGGGGTGGAAGTATTCGCTCTCGGGGAAACCGTAGTCGATGAGGAATGCCGCGCCCCCTTTGCCTGTGGCTACTTCGCCCGCTTTGAAGCGATCGGCCAAAGTGGCCACAAAGGCTTCGGCTTGGCTGTGAATTTCGGTCAGGTAATCGTGCTCGCCGAGCATGTCCATAGGCGGGCGTAAGTCGGTCACGCGATCTTCCCACTGCAAGGGCGATACGCACGCTTGGCTCTGGCTCAAAGCATCTGCGTTCCAAACCACGCCGCGCTCATGCCAGACACCGCTCTTGCGCACCAAAAGCTGGACGGGCATGGCATCCAACACCTCATTGCCAACCACAACGCCGCTCAGCTGCTCAGGCAGCGCATCGACCCACTGCACTTTGTGCGCATGTGCCTTCAACGTTTCTTGTTGACGTTCGCGCAGGCTGCCCGACAAATCGACGATGGTGTAACGCTTCACGCTGTCGCTGAGGCTATAAAGCAACTGCAAAGCCAGAGCGCCTGAGCCTGCGCCAAACTCCCACACTTCGTCGGTACCTGTGACTTGCAGGGCTTCAGCCACTTGGTGGGCCAGCGTGCGGCCGAAGTGTTTGGACATTTCGGGGGCGGTGGCAAAGTCGCTGCCGCTTTCGGGCGTGAGGCCGAACTTGCGCAGGCTGTTGGCGTAGTAGCCCAGACCAGGGGCATAAAGGGCCAGCGCCATAAAGCGGTCAAAGCCCAGCCAGCCGCCCGCATTGGCGATGCTGCGCTGAATCAGCGTGTACAAAGCCTGTTGACCCGGGTCGTTGGATAATTGGGGGGTACTCATTGGGTGCAGATCGTAACTCGACGCACCCCTCTCTTCTCACCACAGGCACCTCACACCATGCGCTCTTGGGCACTCATCACTGGCGGCAGCGTTCGTTTAGGCCGCGAAATCGGCCTCGCCTTTGCGCGCGCAGGGTGGAATGTGGCTTGCCACTACAACCGATCAGAGGCGCAAGCCCACGCACTGTGCGCCGAGCTGCGAGCCCTTGGGGTGGATGCACTGGCCGTGCAAGGGGAACTTGAAGACGAGGCCAGTTGCCAAAGTATTTTTGACACCACGGTGGCCACCACCGGAACAGGGCTGCAATGCGTGGTGAACAACGCATCGTTGTTTGTGCCGGACGAGGGTACAGACTTCGACGAGGCTCAGGCCTTGGCGCAAATCAAGGTCAACCTCATGGCGCCTATGCGCTTTGGCAAGTGTATGGCAGCGTTGCATGCCAGCGGCTCAACAGCTCACAACAAGCCCAGCGTCATTCATGTGCTCGACCAAAAGGTGTTCAACCTCAACCCCGATTATTTTTCGTACACGCTCTCCAAGCTTGCGCTGGAGCGTGCAGTCAGTTTGCAAGCCCAGTCGCTCGCGCCCACTTTGCGCGTGAACGCCGTGGCCCCTGGCCTGATGTACCTGAGCGGTCCACAAACCCAAGACAACTTCAACCGTGCCGCACAAGCCAACTTGCTGCGCCACCCTATCAACCCCGCCGATGTGGCCAGCAGTGTGGTGTTTTTGGCGGGCAACGCCAGCATCACCGGCACAACATTGCGCGTAGATAACGGTCAACATTTGGTACCACTCGCACGTGATGTGATGTTTGTGGTCGAGGAGCTTTTCAAATCATGAACGACACCCTGTTACTCAAATGCCGCCGCTTGTTTTTACGCGGCCTCACCGTGCAAGCGAACATTGGCATCCACGACTTTGAGTTGCAAGCGGCGCAACGCATCGTCATCGATGTGGACTTGTATGTCTCGTTTGCGGGTACCAGCCCCAAAGACGACCGCATCGACGAAGTGGTGGACTACGACTTCATCCGTGCCGTGGTGCACGGCCGCGTGGCGCAAGGCCACATCAACCTGCAAGAAACTTTGTGCGACGACATCCTCACGCACCTGCTGGAACACACGGGCGTGATGGCCGCACGCGTGTCCACCCGCAAGCCCGACGTCTACCCCGACTGCGAAGCCGTGGGTGTGGAAGTATTCCGTGCCAAACCTGGAGTGCTATGACATGGCGAGCAAAGGCACACAAATTTTGCACCTGACCGGTCTGCGATTTGATGCCAATTTGGGCATCTTGGAGCACGAGAAGATCGACCCGCAACCCATTCAGGTGGACGCCGAGTTGAACCTTGGCACACAACCACTGATGCCGCATGACGATGACATTTGCCATGTGCTGGATTACCGCAAGATACGCCAAATCATCATCAGCGAGTGCACAGCCGAGCATGTGAACCTGCTCGAAACCCTCATTGGCAAACTCGCCCACCGCCTCATGCAACTGCCGGGTGTACTGGGCGTGCGCGTGAAAATCGCCAAACTCGAAATTTTTGACGACTGCGAAGTGGCCATTCGCATGGAAACAGGACTTTGGAATTAATCACATGACGACCGCAGAAAAAGACCTCAACAAAGACCCCAAACAAATCAAAATCGAGCACGAAAACCACAAGCTCGAAAAACGCCTGTGCCGCCAAGTCGGCCAAGCCATCGTTGACTACAACATGATCGAAGAAGGCGACAAGATCATGGTGTGCATGTCCGGCGGCAAAGACAGCTACGCCATGCTCGACATCTTGCTGATGATGCAGCAGCGCGCACCCATCAGCTTTGAGCTGATTGCGGTCAACCTTGACCAAAAGCAACCGGGCTTTCCTGCCGATGTGCTGCCCAAATACTTAGCACAAGTGGGCGTAAAGTTTCGCATTGAAACGCAAGACACGTACTCCATCGTCAAGGACAAAATTGCCGAAGGCAAAACCATGTGCAGCCTCTGCTCGCGCTTGCGCCGCGGCATTTTGTACCGCGTGGCGGGCGAGTTGGGCTGCAACAAAATCGCGCTGGGCCACCACCGCGATGACATTTTGCAAACCTTTTTCTTGAACATGTTCTACGGCGGCAAGCTCAAAGCCATGCCTCCCAAGCTGGTGAGCGACGGCGGCGACCACATGGTGATTCGCCCCCTCGCCTACGTGGCAGAGAAAGACTTAGAACGTTGGTCCAAAGTGCGCCAGTTCCCCATCATCCCTTGCACGCTGTGTGGCAGCCAAGACGGCCTACAACGCCAAGTGGTCGGCGAGATGCTGCGCGAGTGGGAGAAGAAGCACCCAGGCCGCATTGAGAACATGTTTGCAGCGATGCAAAACGTGGTGCCTTCGCATTTGATGGATCACACCAAGTTTGATTTCAAGAACTTGAAGAGTACCGGTGTGGCGTCAGAGGATGGCGACAAAGCTTTTGACCATGAAGAGTTTCCTATGGCTTCGTTGCCGGGGATGCAGGTG
>CAJBHE010000239.1 GCA_903952885.1 uncultured Burkholderiales bacterium | reverse complement strand
GGCGGTCGTAAATGAACGAAGTCAATGCAGCCGAAGGGTCGGTGATTTTGTCGCCAAACGCGGGGATGGCTTGTGCGATCAACGCATCCAAGCCGACATGCAAATTGGCTTCGCTCAGCATGCGAACCACGCCCAAAGCGTGACGACGCAAAGCGAACGGGTCTTTGTCGCCCGTCGGCAAATTGCCAATGCCAAACATGCCTACTAAAGTTTCGAGCTTATCGGCCAAGGCCACCACCACACCCACCGTGTTGCGTGGCAACGTGTCGCCAGCGAAACGGGGTTTGTAATGGTCTTCAATGGCTTGCGCCACGTCCTCACTCAAGCCATCGTGACGGGCGTAGTAGCCGCCCATGATGCCTTGCAGCTCTGGGAACTCGCCCACCATATCGGTCAGCAAATCGGTTTTAGCTAGCTGCGCAGCGGTGTCGACCTCATCTGTAAATCTGGCGTCTTTGGCTTGCGGCAGTAAGGCCGCAATGCCTTTGGCGATGGCGCGCACGCGGTCGGTGCGCTCGCCTTGAGTGCCGAGTTTGTTGTGATACACCACCTTGGCCAGGCCTTCCACACGCGAAGCGAGTGTCTTTTTGCGGTCTTGGTCAAAGAAGAATTTGGCATCAGCCAAACGAGGACGCACCACGCGCTCGTTGCCCCCAATCACCGCAGAGGCGTCATCTGGCGTGATGTTGCTGACCACCAAAAACTGGTGGGTCAGCTTGCCTGCTCCGTCCAGCAAGGGAAAGTATTTTTGGTTGGCCTTCATCGTGAGGATGAGGCACTCTTGGGGGACGTCGAGGAATTGCTTTTCAAACTCGCACACCAACACGTTGGGGCGCTCGACCAAGGCAGTAACTTCTTGAACCAATGCATTGTCAAGCAGCGCTTCTTCCACTTCAGCATCGGACAGCATTTGCATACCTTGCTCAACTTCCAGCACCGCTTTGAAGAGGCGTGCTTTGGCTCGAAGTTGCCGAATCATGTTGCGGCTGCGTTCTTGGTAACTGGCAATGACGGCACCGTCGTTGGCAAGCGTGTCAGCATACGCATCGGCGGTGGCCAGCACCACGGGGGACACCTTGGCTTCAAAGCGGTGGCCTTGTGTGCTGTTACCAGCAGTCAGCCCCAAGGCTTTGACAGGCACCACCGTGCTGCCGTGCAAAGCGACCAAGCTGTGCGCAGGGCGCACAAAGTTGACGCTGCTCCAACCCGGAAGCTCGCAGTCAGTTTCAAGCTGGTAGCTCATTACTTTCGGGATGGGCAACTTGGCAATGGCCTCACTCAAAGCTTTTTGCAAGCCTTCGGCCAAGCTCGCGCCTTTGACAGTGCTGTCGTAAAACAAGGCCTCAGCTTTGCCATCGGGTGAGCGCTTGAGTTGCGACACAGCCTCGGGGCCAGTGCCCAACGCTTGCAGCTTTTTCAGCAAAGCAGGCGTGGCGTGGCCATTGGCATCAAAGCCCACCGAGACGGGCATGAGTTTTTGTTGCACGGCTTTGTCGTCGGCCAATGTGGACACGGCGGAAATGTGCGCAGCCAAACGACGCGGCGAGGCGAAGGCAGTCACGACCGAGTTGTCCGACGTCAGGCCTTGTGCTTTGAGTTGATCAAACAACACATTTGCAAATGCGTCGCCGAGCTTTTGCAAAGCTTTGGGTGGTAGCTCTTCCACGAAGAGTTCGATGAGTAGGTTGTGTGTCGTCATGTTCTTGTGTCCTACGCTCAAGCGGTCTTCTTTGGCATTTGTTCGACCCACTCGCGCGGAGCCATTGGGAAGCCCAAGCGCTCACGGCTCTCGTAATAGCTTTGCGCCACAGCGCGCGCTAAGTTACGGATGCGACCGATGTAGGCGGCACGCTCTGTCACGCTAATGGCGCCACGCGCGTCCAACATGTTGAAGGTGTGGGCGGCTTTGAGCACCTGCTCGTAGGCGGGCAATGCGAGTTGAACGCTGATCAAATGCTGCGCTTGTTTTTCGTGCGCACCAAAGGCGGTGAACAAAAACTCAGCGTCGCTGTGCTCGAAGTTGTAAGTGGATTGCTCGACTTCGTTTTGTTTGTAAACGTCACCATACGTCAGCCCGTCCGTCCACTGCAGGTTGTAGACGTTGTCAACACCTTGCAGGTACATGGCCAAGCGTTCTAGGCCGTATGTAATTTCACCGGTGATGGGTTTGCAGTCAATGCCGCCAACTTGTTGGAAGTAAGTGAACTGCGTGACTTCCATGCCGTTCAACCAAACTTCCCAGCCCAAGCCCCAAGCGCCCAAGGTTGGGTTTTCCCAATCGTCTTCGACGAAGCGGATGTCGTTTTTCTTAAGGTCAAAGCCCAGTGCTTCTAGCGAGCCTAAGTACAGTTCCAAGATATTGCTGGGCGCGGGCTTCAACACCACTTGGTATTGGTAGTAGTGCTGAAGGCGGTTTGGGTTTTCGCCATAACGGCCATCTTTTGGGCGGCGGCTGGGTTGCACATAGGCGGCCTTCCAAGGCTCTGGCCCCAAGGCGCGCAAAAATGTGGCGGTATGCGAGGTGCCCGCACCGACCTCCATGTCAATGGGTTGCAACAAGGCACAGCCTTGGTCTGCCCAATAAGACTGGAGTTTGAGAATGATTTGTTGAAAAGTAAGCATGCAAAGTGGCCAGCAAGCACTGGCGAATAAAGCTACGGGTCAAGGTGCCCGCAATGACTTGATTTTACGGGCCGAAACGCCTCTGCCCGTGCCTCGACGCATAGGCCATGCCGCCCACGATCAGCAAGGTCAAAAGCGCAAATCCAACCAAGGGCCAAAGCCCAAATTTAGAGACCCATTTTGCATACGGTGTGACAGGGCCGTGCATGCCGTACACCTCGGCCGTGAGTGCCCCTTTCAACGCACTTGGCAATCTGTGCGTGACGCGCCCTTGAGCGTCAATGATGGCGGTAGCCCCTGTGTTGGTGGCGCGCAGCATGGGACGGCCCAACTCAAGCGCACGCATGCGCGAGATATGCAAGTGCTGGTCGATGGCGACCGTATCGCCAAACCACGCGATATTGCTGAGGTTGACCATCAGGGTGGGTGCGGTGTCGGGGTTTGCAAAGCTGCGCGCCAACTCTTCGCCAAACAAATCTTCGTAACAAATATTGGGGGCGATGCGCTCGCCTTTGAAGGACCAACTGGGTTGGGCCACATTGCCTCGCGTGAACTCACCCAAAGGGATGTGCATCATGCGCACAAACCACTGAAACAGTGGGGGCACAAACTCACCAAATGGCACAAGGTGATGCTTGTCGTACTGGTAGTTCGCGGATGCAGCAGGTGAAGTTTGCGGCATCAGTGCAATCACTGAATTGCTGTATTTCAGCTGACCTTGCTCACTGCGCATGGCCAATGGCAGGCCGATGAGAGCGGCTTGGGTACCTTTGCTGAAGTGCGCTTCTAGAGGTTGCCAGTAACGATCCGGCATTTGCTGTTGAATCAAGGGGATCGCTGTTTCAGGTGTGACTGTCAGGTCGCTGCGGCTAGACAACAAGGCTTCTCGGTAGTCGCGCAGTGCACGGTTGACACCTTCGCCAAATTTCAAATCTTGCGGAATGTTGCCTTGCAACAAGGAGACACTCAAAGGGTATTCTGAGCGGTGCGCTTCATTGAGCAATCGACTGGGCGAATTAAACCATGTGAAGCCTAGTCCCCCAACAAACACGACCATGCCAGCAATTGCTAAACCTGAGTTGGCACTGCGTCCTCTCCGCTCTGCCGCTAGAGTCATGGCGATGAAAGCTGACAAGGCACACAAGCCATAAACACCCACCCAAGGTGCCCAATGCTGCAACACACTATCCACATGTGCATAGCCCACAGCGCCCCAAGGGAATCCCGTCCAGATCGTGCCACGGACAAGCTCAGCCAACAGCCAGACGGCAGCAAAAACACTGGCACGCGGTAATACCGTCACAACTGTTTTGCATACGCCAAAAAACACGGCGCATGCGATGCCGTAAAAAATGGCCAGCCCTGACCCTAACAAAAAAACCGCCAACGCGGCAAGAGGTGCCGGTAAACCGCCATAACGGTTCATGGAGATGAACAACCACCAAATACTGCCAATGAGCCAAGCTGTAGAAAAAATCCACCCGCTGACAAATGCTTGCTTGCGTGACTGACTGCGGTCCACAACGCCCGCCAGCACCAACAAACTTAAACACTGCAACCATCCATTTGGTGCACCGTGCCAATCACCTTCAAAAGGCCAAGCCAGTGAGATAGCTTGCAACAATCCAACGCCTAGCAATAGCGCCGTTATGCGCCATGTCAAAGGCCAAGCTTTATTGACATGGTTGCTATCAAGCATAGGTTTATGGCTGCGCCTTTTCCACCGGGGCTGGGTAGACCTTGAACCACTTGACCGCTCCACCGCGTGTGTGCAGGACTTCAAAACGCAATTTGTTAATTTCAAAATGCTCACCACGTCGCGGCACGTGTCCCATGGCGTGCGCGATGAAGCCTCCGATGGTGTCGAAATTCGTCTCGTCAGATTCTTCGGCAGCTGTCACTTCTAAATGTGTGCCAAACGCCTCTCCTACTCGCTCTAGCGAGGCATCGCCACTGACTCGGTAAGTTTGATCGGCCAACGCAAAAATATCACCCACGTCTTCTTGGCTGTCAAACTCATCTTCGATGTCGCCAACAATTTGCTCCAACACGTCTTCAATGGTGATGAGACCAGCAATGCGCCCAAACTCGTCCACCACCAAGGCCATGTGGTTTCGCGTGTTGCGGAACTCACGCAACAAATCATTCAAGCCCTTGCTTTCTGGCACAAACACGGGCGGGCGCAAGAGGGTGCGAATGTTGAGCGATGGCGCGCGCTGTAACTTGAGCAAATCTTTGGCCAACAAGATGCCAACCAAGTTGTCACGATCGCCCTCAAAAACAGGAAATCGAGAATGGCGTGTATCGATCACTTGATGCAAGCTCTCTTCAACAGGCGCATCTAAATTGATCAGGTCCATCCGCGGTGCGGCTACCATCACTTGACCAGCCGTCAGGTCGGCCATGCGCAAAACGCCCTCCAACATCAGTCGACTTTCAGCACCTATGACTTGGTTTTCTTCTGCATCTGAGAGTGCCTCGAGCAACTCTTCTCTAGAGTCAGGGCCAGGGTGTATAAATTCGACCAAGCGCTGCCAGTAGCTGCGCGTGTCTTCTTTCTCAATGTCTCGCGTATTCGGGGGTATCACAGTGTTGCAGCTGTTGCTGCGAGAGTCCTACAAGCCTTAAGCATAGCCCATGCGCATGACTTTTTATTTATTCGGCGGCTTGATGACGTGCTTCGCGCACGCCTGTTCTGATTTCTTGTACTTTGGCCAAGAAATTCCAAAAGCGTTTGGCATCCTCTTTGATGCCGTAATTTGTTTTACCGTATCGGTCTGAAACGAACTCTGATAAACGGCTGTCTAAGTCACGTTTTGGCAAACTTAAAAATGCTTCAGTTTCTGAACCATCTCGCTCAATCTTGGCGCCTTCTTTTCGAGCAATCCGAATCATGGGTGCGTTTTCGCTCAGAGCATGGATGTACATCTGGTATACCTTTTCATTTCGGGCGTGCGTGACAGCGCGTTGAAATAAAAGTGCGCCATAGCCACGATTTCTTGCATGGGCAGATACAGACACACCAAATTCAGCGCTTGCCTGGCGACCCACCTCTTTCATGATCGCCAAATGGGCCATAGCGATGATCTGGAGTTCCGCATTGAAAATGCCATAAATTTCATCACTCTCGAATTTCAATCCCGCCACATATCGTTCAATGTGTCCATCTGATGCGGTGTAGCCAAACCGTAAGTAACGGTCGTGCACAGACAGTGCGTACAAATGCTGCAAGATATGCTGCCTATGCTCTGGACCTAAGGGTGTTGTAGGGACCAACACACTCTCAGTTTTTTCTTGCAGCTTCTTTGATAGGTCTGTGAAGCGAAACATTTATTACCGCCTTCAGGAGTGGCACTGAAGAGTGTGAGTGACAATTAGATATTCAAATTCTAAGGGTAATCCCTAGATCTTGTAGTATTTCTGAATGTAATTAGTTCACTCGCTCTATTACTGCCGCCACAAAGAGTAACTTGAGCAACATTATCAGCGTTGCTTTTAGCTTTTGTTGGCAAGTTAATGATAAGGTATTGTTCTTTGTGCAGTTCTCGATTGGCTATTCATGAACGAATTACCGAATGGCGTTACTTTTTTTGAGCGCGGATGGTTGTCTTCCAATAATGTTCTGATTCAAGACGCCGATCAAGCTGTACTTGTGGATACTGGCTATTGGACTCACGCCATTCAGACGTCTTCGTTGGTTGCATCCGTTCTTAATGATCAGCCATTGACTGCTGTTGTCAACACACATCTACACAGTGACCACTGCGGTGGAAATGCTTATTTGCAAAGCTTGTATCCGTCACTGCGTACTTATATTCCGCCAGGGCTTGCAGCATTTGTAGATGATTGGGATGCAGACGCTCTCATTTACACAGCAACTGGACAGCATTGTCCTTCTTTCAGCAGGACTGGCGTTTTTGCGGACGGCGACACATTCTTGATTGGCAATTCAAACTGGCGGGCCTACAGCGCACCTGGCCATGACCCGCACTCCATTGTTATATTTCAAGAGGAAGATGGCATTCTCATTTCTGCCGATGCGCTTTGGGAAAACGGATTTGGTGTTGTTTTTCCAGAAATCGAAGGTGTTGATGCTTTTGATGAGGTTGAAGCAACCCTTGAAATCATTCAACAACTCAAGCCCAAAATAGTTTTGCCTGGTCACGGAGCAGCGTTCAATGACGTTAAGGGCGCATTGATCAGAGCTAAATCAAGATTGGCTCAATTTAGAGGCTCGGCTGAAAAACACGCCACTTACGCTGCCAAGGTTCTTTTGAAATTTAAATTGTTAGATGTGCAAAAAATCAAATACCTTGATCTCTGTGCATGGGCGAGTTCAGCTGGCTATTTACAGTTGCTTAAAAAGACCTATGCAAATAAAAGCGAATTTGATGTTTGGGTTTTTGAGTTGTGCAAGAGTCTAGAAAAGAACGGCGCTTGCCTCATAGACAGTCAATATATTATCAATATAAATTAAACAAACCGAATAAAACAAAAACCCCCACTCAATTGAGTGGGGGTTTCTGGGGCTGTAATAGCCTGACGATGTCCTACTTTCACACGGGAACCCGCACTATCATCGGCGCTAAGTCGTTTCACGGTCCTGTTCGAGATGGGAAGGAGTGGTACCAACTTGCTATGGTCATCAGGCATAACTTGTTGTCACCTTGACTAGGTCAAGGCAACCAATTCATAGAGAGATATCAGATATTTTTTTGAATGCGTCACTTGGCATAACTTCCTTGATCAACAGATCAAAGTTATAGGGTCAAGTCGCACGAGCAATTAGTATCAGTTAGCTTAACGTATTACTACGCTTCCACACCTGACCTATCAACGTCCTGGTCTTGAACGACTCTTTAGGGGGCTCAAGGCCCCGGCAGATCTCATCTTGAAACGAGTTTCCCGCTTAGATGCT
>CAJBHE010000238.1 GCA_903952885.1 uncultured Burkholderiales bacterium | reverse complement strand
TCATGAGCGACATCACCATTCACCAGCCATCAGCTGAGTTCATCAAGCAAGCCAACGTATCTGGCATGGCCGCTTACGAAGCGCTGTGCAAAAAAGCTGACACTGACTACGAAGGTTTTTGGGCCGAACAAGCGCGCGAAATGCTGAGCTGGAAGACCCCTTTCTCACGAGTGCTTGATGAAAGCAACGCACCTTTTTTCAAGTGGTTCGAAGACGGCACATTGAACGCCTCTTACAACTGCCTAGACCGCAACATCGAAAAAGGCTTGGGCGACAAGACCGCCATCATCTTCGAAGCCGATGGCGGCGAAGTGACCAAGGCCAACTACAGCCAATTGCTGGCTAAGACTTGCCAATACGCCAACGCCCTGAAATCAGTCGGCGTGAAAAAAGGCGACCGCGTGATGATCTACATCTCCATGTCGATCGAAGGCGTGGCCGCGATGCAAGCGTGTGCCCGTATCGGCGCAACCCACTCTGTGGTGTTCGGCGGCTTCTCTGCCCAGTCTTTGCGCGACCGCATCGAAGACACAGGCGCTGTGGCCATCATCACCGCCGACCAACAAGTGCGCGGCGGCAAGCACCTGCCCCTTAAAGCCATCGTTGACGAAGCCCTGACTTTGGGCGGCTGCGACTCTGTGAAAAACGTGTTGGTGGTCAAGCGCACCGGTGGCGACATCGCTATGACCGCAGGCCGTGACCAATGGTTGGCCGACTTGGCTGACAAGCAAGCCACCACTTGCGAACCAGAATGGGTGGGCGCTGAGCACCCCCTGTTCTTGCTCTACACATCTGGGTCTACTGGCAAGCCAAAAGGCGTGCAACACAGCACCGGCGGCTACTTGCTGCACGCAGCATTGACCACCAAGTGGACCTTCGACTTGAAGGACAACGACGTGTTCTGGTGTACCGCCGACATCGGTTGGGTCACTGGCCACACGTACATCACCTACGGCCCATTGGCTTTGGGCGGCACTGAAATCGTGTTCGAAGGCGTGCCTACTTACCCAGATGCTGGCCGCTTCTGGAAGATGATTCAAGACCACAAAGTCTCGATCTTCTACACAGCACCAACAGCCATCCGTTCACTCATCAAAGCTGCTGAAGCCAACGATGCTGTTCATCCCAAGAGCTACGACCTGTCTAGCCTGCGTTTGTTGGGCTCGGTCGGCGAGCCGATCAACCCCGCCGCTTGGGAGTGGTACTACAAGCACGTGGGCGGCAGCCGTTGCCCCATCGTGGACACCTTCTGGCAAACCGAAACCGGCGGCCACATGATCACCCCTTTGCCAGGCGTAACACCCATGGTTCCCGGCTCTTGCACCTTGCCCTTCCCCGGCATCCAAGCCGCTGTGGTGGACGAAGCGGGCCACGAGATGCCCAACGGCCAAGGCGGTATCTTGGTGGTCAAGCGCCCATGGCCTTCGATGATTCGCACCATTTGGGGTGACCCAGACCGTTTCGTGAAGAGCTACTACCCCGAAGAATTCAAAGGCAAGTACTACTTGGCTGGCGACGGCGCGATCCGCGACGAAAAAACTGGCTACTTCACCATCACGGGTCGTATCGACGACGTGTTGAACGTGTCTGGCCACCGCATGGGCACGATGGAAATCGAATCTGCCTTGGTGAGCTGCACCGAGTTAGTGGCTGAAGCCGCTGTGGTGGGTCGTCCTGACGACACCACGGGTGAAGCCATCTGCGCGTTTGTGGTGTTGAAGCGCGCGCGCCCCACAGGCGACGAAGCCAAAGCGATTGCCAAAATCTTGCGCGACCACGTGGGCAAAGAAATTGGTC
>CAJBHE010000237.1 GCA_903952885.1 uncultured Burkholderiales bacterium | reverse complement strand
TTCAACTTGAATTACACCGTCCAGCAATGCCGTGTCTAAGTTCTTAGGAATGAAGCCCGCGCCAATGCCTTGGATAGGGTGGGGCGCAGGTGCACCGCCCGAGATGACGGGCGAGGCGGTGGGCTCGACCGCGTACACCTTCAGGTGAGGCCATTTGGCTTTGAGCACTTTGGCGGTGCCTGTTAAGTGACCGCCTGTGCCCACGCCAGTGATGATCACGTCCACGCCTTCGGGGAAGTCCGCGATGATTTCTTGCGCGGTGGTGCGTGTGTGCACCTCGATGTTGGCGGGGTTTTCAAACTGTTGTGGAATCCATGCGCCAGGTGTTTGCGAGGCGAGTTCTTCGGCGCGGGCAATCGCGCCCTTCATGCCTTTTTCCCGCGGCGTCAAATCAAACGATGCGCCGTAGGCCAGCATCAAGCGACGACGCTCAATGCTCATGCTGTCGGGCATGACCAAGATGAGTTTGTAGCCTTTCACAGCAGCCACCATGGCTAGTCCCACGCCCGTGTTGCCCGAGGTGGGTTCGATGATCGTGCCGCCTGCTTTGAGTGCACCCGACTTCTCTGCTGCTTCCACCATTGCCAAAGCAATACGGTCTTTGATGGAGCCGCCTGGGTTCGTGCGCTCGGACTTGATCCACACCTGATGCGTGTTGCCAAACAGGCTGTTGATGCGGATGTGAGGCGTGTTGCCGATGGTGTCTAAAACGCTGTTGGCTTTCATGGGTTGCTCCTAGAAGAAATAATTTGTCTCGCGACGGCTTCACCGACTTTAATGCCATCCACGCCAGCCGACAAAATGCCGCCTGCATAGCCAGCACCTTCACCTGCTGGATACAGGCCAAAGAGAGTTGGGCTTTGCAAGCTGTCATCTTCGCGGGCGATACGCAGGGGCGATGAAGTGCGTGTTTCCACACCCGTCATCACCGCGTCGTGCATGTCAAAGCCTTTGATCTTTTGGCCAAACACCGGCAACGCTTCGCGCATGGCGGTGATCGCGTAGTTGGGCAGTGCGCTGTTGAGGCTGACCATCTTCACGCCGGGTTTGTAGGAAGGTTCCACGCTGCCAAGATCGGTCGATGCGCGGTCGGCCACAAAGTCCCCCACCAGTTGCGCGGGTGCTTCGTAGGTGCTGCCGCCCAGTGTGTAAGCGTGGGCTTCGAGTTGGCGTTGTAACACCAAGCCGGCCAACGGGTGGTAGCCACCGGGTGCGTCGTGTGTGGTGTGGCGCACGCTGTTGCCTAGCTCTTGGCCCAGTTCGGCTTCAAAGGCTGCGGGGGCGGTGGGGTAGTCGCTTGGGTCAATGCCCACCACGATGCCTGCGTTGGCGTTGCGCTCGGCGCGTGAGTATTGGCTCATGCCATTGGTCACCACGCGGCCTGCTTCGCTGGTGGCGGCCACCACTGTGCCGCCAGGGCACATGCAAAAGCTATACACGGCGCGGCCGTTTTCAGCGTGGTGCACCAGTTTGTAGTCGGCAGCGCCCAGCAGGGGGTGGCCTGCATGTTGACCCCACCGTGCGCGGTCAATCACGCCTTGCGGGTGCTCAATGCGCACGCCCACCGAAAACGGTTTGGCTTCCATGGCCACCGCATGGCGGTGCAGCATGGTGAAGGTGTCGCGTGCGCTGTGGCCCAGCGCCATAACCACTTGGCGGGTGGGCAGGGTGTAGGTTTCCTCGGTGACGTGATTGTGAATGCGCAGGGCTTGAATGGCTCTTGGCGATGACGCGTCTGCAGAGGTGTTGTCGTATTCCACATCCACCACACGTTGTTCAAATCGCACTTCGCCGCCTAAGCGGATGATTTCTTCGCGCAAGCCTTCCACCACTTTCACCAGCTTGAAGGTACCGATGTGTGGGTGCGCAGCGAACAAGATTTCTTCGGGCGCACCAAAGCGAACAAACTCGTTCATCACCTTACGGCCCAAGTGGCGTGGGTCTTTGATTTGGCTGTACAGCTTGCCGTCTGAGAATGTGCCTGCGCCGCCTTCTCCGAATTGCACATTGCTCTCGACGTTCAAAATCTTTTTGCGCCACAAGCCCCAGGTGTCTTTGGTGCGTTGACGCACGGTTGTGCCGCGCTCAATCACGATGGGCTTGAAGCCCATTTGTGCCAACACCAGCGCCGCAAAAATACCGCAGGGGCCAAAGCCGACCACCACAGGTCGCTCGCCTGTATGTGTGCCCCAGTCACCCGGCGCATGTGCAGGCGCGTGCCACGACATATCGGGCGTAGGTTGGATGTGTGAGTTCTTTTTGTATTTGGCCAACAGCGAGGCTTCTTGCGAGGCATTGGCTAGCGTGATGTCCACGATATAGACCACCAACAGGTTTTGCTTGCGCGCATCAAAGCTGCGTTTGAATACATCTAGCGTGGCGATGGCGTCTGTTGGTATGCCCAAAGCTTCAGCAGCGAGTGCGCGAAGTGCGTCAACGGGATGGGGAGGGAGTTGGCGGTCTGCCTCGGTTTCGGCGGGTGCATCGGCGGCACGGCGTTCTTCAACGGGGAGGGCAGACAGCGGGAGTTTGAGTTCTGAGAGTCGAATCACAAGCGTGTGGCCCGTGGTGATCGGGCAAGTTATGTCGAGGGCCTTGATTATCCGTCGATAATCAAGCCGTGAAGCTCGCTAGGCCGTCGCTGGTGCAATCTGGGAAACCAGGCACTGGAGGAACGTCCGGACTGCGTAGGACAGCGTAAGAGGTAACACCTCTCCACCGTGAGGTGAGGATTAGAGCAACAGAGACGAGCCGCTTCAGTGCGGGTGAAACGGGCAATCTCTACGCGCAGCAATACCAAGTAGGCCAACGTTGAGGCGGTCCGCTGAGTTGGCGGGTAGGTAGCACCGAGCCGAGTGGGTGACCCTCGGCCCAGATTAATGACGGTCACGCCGTGGGCAACCACGGTGCACAGAATCCGGCGTATCGGCGAGCTTCACACTTTTCATTTATCCAAGGCCGCAGATGTCAGACCCATTTTCCACAGACGGCTTTGAGCAACCCATCGTTCACGAAACCGCACTAAGCAAATCGATGGTGTTTTCAGACATCGACATCCAAAGCCGCATGAGCGTGGCGCGTCCCGACGAGCTGCAGTTTGAGTACACGCGTTTGATGATGGGTATGTTGCTGTTTCAACCGCAGCCCAAACGCGTGTTGATGGTGGGCTTGGGCGGCGGTTCACTCGCCAAGTTTTGTTACAAACATTTGCCCGAAGCGCACATCACGGTGGTGGAGATCAACCCGCACGTCATTGCGTTGCGCCAAAGCTTTTGCATTCCCGATGACGATGCGCGGTTTCAAGTGGTGCAGATGGATGCCGCGCATTTCATGGCACAGACCGAGCAAACCTTTGATGTGGTGTTTGTCGATGGCTTTGACCAACACGGCATGCCCGAGCAGTTGTGCTCGCCGCAGTTTTATTCAGACTGTCGTCGCGTGCTCACCAGCGGCGGCGTGGCCGTAGCTAACCTGCATCGCTTCACCGCCTACCGCGATGTGTATGTGGACCGAATCGAAGGCGCGTTTAACGGCGCAGTGTGGGTGGTTAATGCGCCTGGCACGACCAACTGTGTGGTGTTTGCCATGCACGGGTATTCGAAAGACACCAAGCTCAGCTACAGCAAACAAAAGCCCACGCCCATGAACGATGACGCATGGGCGCAAATTTCGCCCAGTGTGGCGCGAATATTTTTAGCAACGCAAGAAAAGACGAGGAGTTAATGCGCCTCCCATTGGATGACACGATGCTCGCGCGTCACTTGAGCACTGTTGAAGGTCGGTCATCACGATCACCCCTGACAGGTCGGGCCTCATGTCGTAAGGCAATAACGAGCCTTCTTGTCGCCAAGCGCAATGAAAACTTTTGCAGGGATCTTGAGGTCTGTTCTCGTAAACGCCACAGCCGTTATCAGCGC
>CAJBHE010000236.1 GCA_903952885.1 uncultured Burkholderiales bacterium | reverse complement strand
TGTCATAGCCGGCGTTCAACATGGGGCGCATGGCAATCACGCCCATTAGTACCACCACCGCACCCACCAAACCGCTGGCAATGCCCCAGAAGGTGCAAATCACCAACGTGGCCACAGCCAAAGAGCCTGGCAAGCGACGGAAGGCCAGTTGCACACTGTGGAACATCTTGTCCACCAATGCGCCGCGTTCCATCACATAACCCATGAGCACAAACAGCGGAATGGATAACAGTGTGTCGTTGGTCATTGCGCCATACGTGCGCTGCACCATCAGGTTAAAAACGCGGTTGTCTAGCCAAGGTTGGCTGGGGTCGTAAAAGGCCGTGAAGCCAAAGACCATGCCCAAACCCATCAGCGTGAATGCGGTGGGAAAGCCCATCATGATCACCACGATGATCAGGCAGAGCATCGTTAGTCCGAGTGCTGGATCGCTCATTTTTGTTCTCCAATCGCATGGCTGCCACGCTGGTGGGCCTCTTCGTCAATGTTCTTCGCGCGTTCAATCGCCTCGCGTTTGGCATCTTCATCCACATAAATACTGGCCGACAGCTGTTGCTCGACCACGTCAATTTCGTTGGCATCTTTCAGGCGCGCGGGCCATTCGCCGGTCTTCAGACACACCACGCAACGCACGATTTCTGCCAGGCCTTGCATCAACACAATGAAGCCTGTTAAAGGAATGATGGCCTTGAAGGGGTACAAGGGAATTGCATCCGCGCTGTTGGTCATTTCGCGAATGCTGATGGCGTCGCCGGCATAGGTCCAGCCTGCCCATGTCAAGGCGATCACGCCAGGCATGAAGAACAAGATGTAAAGCACCAAGTCAAGTGAGGCTTGTGTGCGTGGCTTGGCGCTGCCATAAAAAAAGTCACCGCGCACGTGGCCGTCTTGGCTGAGTGTGTAGGCGCCGCACATCATGAAGGCAGTGCCGTACAACATATTGCTGGCTTCAAAAATCCAAGCCGTGGGGGCGTTCAACGCGTAGCGCTTGAAAACTTCGCCCATTACCATCACCATCAGTACAACGATCAACCATGCGAAGGCTTTGCCCACCCATGTGCTGATGTTGTCAACTGTGTGTAGCAGTTTCAGTGTGTTCATATTGTTCTTAAAAGTAAAGGGACTGAAGTTCCGTTTTCACAGAATTCAGTCCCAAAGGTCAACCAAGCAAAAAGTTTGGCTTAAGCTTTCTTAGCGCCAAAGAAGTGGTTCACCGCCATGCGACGGTTGACCACGGTGTCTTGCTCCCACTTCACAGCGCGTTGGGCGAAGGCGAGTTGCGAAGCAACCACTTCTTTGAACAGTGGGTTTTCGGCAGACTTCTTCTCCAAGATTTCAGACCAAATTTTGAGCTGGTCTTGCAAAATGGAATCAGGCGTTTTGTAGAACTTAACTTTGTCTTTGGTTTGCAATTCTGCGTAGTCTTTGGAGTAGCGATCCACAGACTTCCAAGAAATGTCGGCAGAGGCTGCTTCAGTGGCAATGGCAATCACGGACTTCATTTTGGTTGGCAGTGCGTCGTACTTGGTTTTGTTGAACATGATCTCGAAGGTTTCAGCGCTTTGGTGATAGCTTTGCAGCATGCACACCTTCGACACGTCTGGGAAGCCCAAGATGCGGTCAGACGTGGCGTTGTTGAACTCAGCGCCGTCTAGCAAACCGCGGTCCATCGCTGGCACGATTTCGCCGCCAGGCAATGCGTTCACAGCAGCGCCCATGGCTGTGAATAAGTCAATGGCCAAACCGTTGGTACGGAACTTCAAGCCTTTGAAATCAGATGATTTGGTGATTGGCTTTTTGAACCAGCCCAATGGTTGCGTGAACATCGGGCCGTACAAAAACGACTGCACGTTGCCGCCGATTGAGGCGTACAACTTGGCCAACAGCTCAGCGCCGCCGCCGTACTTGTGCCATGCCAACACCATGTTGGCGTCCATGCCGAAAGCAGGGCCTGAGTTCCACAAGGCCAAAGCGTTTTGCTTGCCATAGTGGTAGCCCAACACGCCGTGGCCGCCGTCCAAAGTGCCTTTAGACACAGCTTCGAGCAAACCAAAGGCTGGCACCACAGAACCTGCTGGCAACACTTCAATCTTCAGGTCACCACCGGTCATGTCGTTGACTTTTTTCGCGTAGTCGAGCGCATACTCATGGAAGATGTCTTTGGCAGGCCAAGTGCTTTGCCAGCGCATGCTGATGGGGCCAGTTTGGGCTGCCACCATAGGTGCAGCCACTACACCAGCAGCTGCAGCAGCGCCTTTGAGTACGTTACGGCGAGCCGTTGTCTTTTTGATGTCTGTCATGAGTGAGATCTCCTAAGTTTTTAGTCAAAGACATGAGTGGGAATGGCAATTCTGATCTGCATGGCAATTTTTTTCGCGAGGGTTTCCCCTCAGCGTGCCGTTAAATGCGCTTATCTTTGTCTCCTTGGGGACGAGCGACTTCTATACTTGGGAGTTATTTATTTCGCTTAATAAACATGAGTAACTATGAGCTTGGCTATGCAGGTGACATCACACCTGAAACCGCCCATGAATGGATCCAGTCAGGCGCCGCAGTGATGGTGGATGTGCGCAGCGACGCCGAGCGCGAATGGGTAGGTTTTGTGCCTGGTGCATTGGCGGTGGCTTGGAAGCAATGGCCAGGCATGGCTATGAACCCTTCGTTTGACAGCGATGTGTGTGCTGCCGCCAATGGCAAAAAAATAGTGCTGCTGTGCCGCAGTGGTGTGCGCTCTATTGCGGCCGCCCAACGCGCCACCCAGCTGGGCATTGAGGCCTACAACATCCTTGAGGGCTTTGAGGGCGATGCCAATGCAGACGGCCATCGTGGCACCCAAGGCGGCTGGCGCATGCGCGGCCTGCCTTGGCGTCAAAACTGAGCGCGTTAACAAATTCCGCATGACATTTTTAGCACTCGACGTGGGCAATACCCGCCTCAAATGGGGCGTGTACGACAGCCCCGCACCCGGCGCTAAGCTGCTGGGCAGTGGCGCGGTGTTTTTAGAAAACATCGACCGCTTGGCCGATGAAGACTGGCGCGAGCTGCCCGAGCCCACGCACATGCTGGGTTGCATCGTGGCGGGCGAGGCCATTCGCCGCCGCGTGGAAGAGCAAATGGAGCTGTGGGACATCACCCCGCACTGGGCCGTATCGTCTGCCGCCGAAGCCGGCATGACCAACGGCTACGACCACCCTACGCGCTTGGGCGCAGACCGTTGGGTCGCCATGATTGGGGCACACGCCCGCATGCGGGTGCAGAACGGCAAAGCCCCCAAGCCCATGGTGGTGGTCATGGTTGGCACAGCGGTGACCGTGGAGGCCATTGACGCCAGTGGCAAGTTTTTGGGCGGCCTCATCTTGCCCGGCCACGGCATCATGTTGCGCGCCTTAGAGTCTGGCACAGCCGGCTTGCGTGTGCCCACGGGCGAGGTGTGTCAGTTCCCCACCAACACCAGCGACGCACTCACCAGCGGCGGCACCTATGCCATCGCGGGCGCGGTCGAGCGTATGGTGCAGCACGTGCGCCAACACTGCGGCGCAGAGCCCGCCTGCTACATGACCGGCGGTGCAGGCTGGAAGATGGCGCCTAGCATGTCAGTGCCCTTTGAGTTGGTCGACTCGCTTATTTTTGATGGCTTGTTGAAAATTGCACAGCAACGGCTGGCACATCACACGCCCTCTTGGCCCTCGCGCGCCTTGTTTTGAGCCTAATCGGCTCAGGCGCTTTGCGGGATAGCCCTGCATGACAGAGGGTTGGTGCAGCGGCTAGACTCAAGCCATGAAAGTCCTGGATTCCCTCACCAAGCAAGCTTCCTCCATCACGGCCATTCGCCGCGACATTCACGCCCATCCCGAGCTGCGTTTTGAAGAAATTCGCACCGCCGATTTGGTGGCGCAAAAACTCACCGAGTGGGGCATTCCCATCCATCGCGGCATGGGCACCACAGGCGTGGTGGGCATTTTAAAAAGCGGCAGCAGCGACCGTGCCATTGGTTTGCGCGCCGACATGGACGCCCTGCCCATGCAAGAGTTCAACCAATTTGCCCACGCCAGCCAACACGCCGGCAAGATGCACGCTTGCGGCCACGATGGCCATGTGGCCATGCTTTTGGCCGCGGCGAAGCACCTTGCAAACCACCCAGACTTTGACGGCACGGTGTACTTCATCTTCCAACCCGCAGAAGAGGGCGGTGGCGGTGCGCGCGAAATGATTCGTGATGGTTTGTTTGATAAGTTCCCCATGCAAGCCGTCTACGGTATGCACAACTGGCCGGGCCTCAAAGAAGGGCAGTTTGCGCTCAGCGCTGGCCCTGTGATGGCATCGAGCAACGAATTCAAAATCACCATCCACGGCAAAGGCTGCCACGCCGCCTTGCCGCACAACGGCATTGACCCCGTGTTGGTGGCCTGCCAAATGGTGCAAGCCTTTCAAACCAT
>CAJBHE010000235.1 GCA_903952885.1 uncultured Burkholderiales bacterium | reverse complement strand
TCATTTGCGACGAGTGCATTGACCTGTGTAATGAAATCATCCGTGACGAGTTGCCTGGCCTAGAAGCCCCCAAAGAAAATGGCAGCGATCTGCCCACGCCCTCGGAAATCAAAGCCAACCTAGACAACTACGTGATTGGCCAAGAACTGGCCAAACGCACCTTGGCGGTGGCGGTGTACAACCATTACAAGCGTTTGAAGCACAAAGAATCGTCTAAGAAAGACGATGTTGAGCTGGCCAAAAGCAACATTTTGTTGATTGGCCCCACAGGCTCAGGCAAGACCTTGCTGGCGCAAACCTTGGCGCGCATGCTGAACGTGCCTTTCGTCATGGCCGACGCCACCACTTTGACCGAAGCTGGTTATGTGGGTGAGGACGTTGAGAACATCATTCAAAAGCTGTTGCAAACCTGCGATTACGACGTGGAGCGTGCGCAGCGCGGCATCGTCTACATCGACGAGATCGACAAGATTTCACGCAAGTCTGACAACCCCTCCATCACGCGTGATGTGTCGGGTGAGGGCGTGCAACAAGCGCTGTTGAAGTTGATCGAAGGCACGATGGCCAGCATCCCGCCTCAAGGTGGTCGCAAGCATCCCAACCAAGATTTTTTGCAAATTGATACGACCAACATCTTGTTCATTTGCGGTGGCGCTTTTGCAGGGCTTGAAAAAGTCATCGAAAACCGCACCGAAGCTTCTGGAATAGGCTTTGGTGCGACTGTCAAGAGCAAAGAGTCACGCAGCCTGACCGAAGTGTTTGGCGAAGTCGAGCCACAAGACATCATCAAGTTCGGTTTGATTCCCGAGCTCGTTGGCCGCATGCCCGTGATTGCTGCGTTGGCGGAGCTGACAGAAGACGCCTTGGTTCAAATTTTGACTGAACCAAAGAACGCGTTGGTCAAGCAATACAGCAAACTTTTAGCGATGGAAGGGGCTGAGCTTGAAATCCGCCCCAACGCATTGCGTGCCATCGCCAAAAAAGCCTTGGCGCGTAAAACAGGTGCGCGTGGTTTACGCTCTATCCTTGAACAATCTTTGATCGATACCATGTATGAATTGCCGAATTCATCCAATGTCGAGAAAGTGGTGGTTGAAGAGGCCACCATCAACGATAACAAGCCACCTTTGCTGGTGTACCGAGAAGCTGCCAAGAAGGCTTAAACATTCATCTCGGGGACGGTGCCTAGCACGCGTCCCTTTTTTACAGGAAGGCTGACCATGTCTGGACAACCCCCGCTACCCGCTACCCCTCTTGAGCTACCACTGTTACCTTTGCGTGATGTGGTGGTTTTTCCGCACATGGTCATCCCCTTGTTTGTGGGCCGTCCCAAGAGCATCAAAGCCCTTGAGGCTGCCATGGCTGCAGAGCGCCGAATCATGTTGGTGGCGCAAAAGGCAGCTGCCAAAGACGAGCCCTCTGTGGCAGACATGTTTGGCGTGGGCTGCGTGTCGACCATTTTGCAAATGCTCAAGTTGCCTGACGGCACGGTCAAGGTTTTGGTCGAAGGCCAGCAACGCGCTAAGGTGGACGGCATCGAAGACGGTGAATCGCACTTCACCGCCCACGTCACGCCCATCGAAGTACAACCTGTTGAGACAGGCAGCGAAGTCGAGGCCTTGCGCCGCGCGGTGATGCAGCAGTTTGACCAATACGTCAAACTGAATAAAAAAATTCCACCAGAAATCTTAACGTCGATCTCCAGCATCGACGACGCAGGCCGTTTGGCCGACACCATTGCGGCGCACTTGCCCTTGAAGCTCGAGAGTAAGCAAGTGGTGCTTGATTTGTCGCCCGTGCGCGAGCGCTTGTCCAACTTGTTTGAGCAGATTGAACGCGAAGTTGAAATACTTAACGTCGACAAAAAAATCCGTGGCCGCGTCAAGCGCCAAATGGAGAAAAACCAACGCGACTTCTACCTGAACGAGCAGGTCAAAGCCATCCAGAAAGAACTGGGCGAAGGCGAAGAGGGCGCGGACATTGAAGAGATCGAGAAGAAGATCAAGGCTGCTCGCATGCCCCAGGAGGCACGCAAGAAGGCCGACTCTGAGTTGAAGAAACTCAAACTCATGTCACCCATGTCAGCCGAAGCCACTGTGGTGCGCAACTTCCTCGACGTGCTGGTGGGCTTGCCTTGGACCAAGAAAACCAAGATCAAGCATGACCTTGGCAATGCCGAAGATGTTTTGAACGAAGACCATTACGGCCTCGACAAAGTCAAAGACCGTATTTTGGAATACCTTGCTGTGCAACAGCGTGTCGACAAGGTGAAAGCCCCCATTCTTTGTTTGGTCGGCCCTCCCGGCGTGGGTAAAACCTCGCTCGGTCAATCCATCGCCAAAGCAACAGGCCGCAAGTATGTACGAATGGCTTTGGGCGGCATGCGTGACGAGGCTGAAATTCGTGGCCATCGTCGTACCTACATTGGCGCGATGCCAGGCAAGGTGCTGCAAAGCTTGACCAAGGTTGGCACGCGTAACCCCTTGTTCTTGCTTGACGAAATCGACAAGCTGGGGACGGACTCGCGTGGCGATCCTTCCAGTGCCTTGCTCGAGGTGTTGGACCCCGAGCAAAACAACAAGTTTGCTGACCACTACGTGGAAGTCGATTACGACTTGAGCGATGTGATGTTTGTGGCCACGTCCAACTCAATGAACATTCCGCCTGCCTTGCTGGACCGCATGGAAGTGATTCGTTTGTCGGGCTACACCGAAGACGAAAAAACACACATCGCCATCAAGTATCTGCTGCCCAAGCAAATGAAAAATAACGGTGTGAAAGCCGAAGAGCTGTCGGTGGACGAAACTGCCGTGCGCGACATCGTGCGCTACTACACGCGTGAAGCGGGTGTGCGTTCGCTCGAGCGCGAAATGTCCAAAATTTGCCGCAAGGTGGTCAAGGCTTTGTTGCTCAAGCAAATGACACCACAAGTTAAAGTAACGGCAGACAACTTGCCCGACTTCTTAGGCGTGCGCAAGTACACCTATGGCCGTGCTGAAGCCGAGAACCAAGTGGGCCAAGTGGTTGGCTTGGCGTGGACTGAGGTGGGTGGCGATTTGCTGACCATCGAAGCCGCCATCATGATCGGCAAAGGGACCATCACTCGCACAGGTTCGCTGGGCGATGTGATGAAAGAGTCAGTTGAAGCCGCTCGCACCGTGGTGCGCAGCCGTGCACGTCGCTTGGGCATCTCGGAAGAGTTGCTGGAGAAGCGCGACATCCACATCCACGTGCCAGATGGGGCAACACCCAAAGACGGGCCCAGCGCGGGCGCTGCCATGACAACCGCGTTGGTCTCTGCCCTCACCGGTATTCCTGTACGTGCAGATGTGGCCATGACGGGCGAGATCACCTTGCGTGGTGAAGTCACGGCAATTGGCGGCTTGAAAGAGAAGCTCTTGGCGGCATTGCGCGGCGGTATCAAAACCGTGTTGATCC
The DNA here is from genome assembly GCA_903952885.1 of uncultured Burkholderiales bacterium. GTDB lineage: Bacteria > Pseudomonadota > Gammaproteobacteria > Burkholderiales > Burkholderiaceae_C > Limnohabitans. The sequence continues at coordinate 338 of CAJBHE010000235.1, read as the reverse complement.
CAGAAGAAAACGTGAAAGATCTGCAAGAAATCCCAGAAAACGTGAAGAACGGTTTGGAAATCGTGCCGGTACGTTGGATCGATAAAGTGCTTGAAGTTGCGTTGGAAAAAATGCCAACGCCCTTGCCTGACGAGGTGCCCGAGGTAACTTCTGCGCCTTCAGTTGATGCAGTTGGGAAAGCTGATGCTGTTAAGCATTGAGACTTTTCCCAGCGTACGTCAGACCTAGGTGAAAAATGCGCTAGAATGGAAGACCGATGCGGGAATAGCTCAGTTGGTAGAGCGCAACCTTGCCAAGGTTGAGGTCGCGAGTTCGAATCTCGTTTCCCGCTCCAAATT
>CAJBHE010000234.1 GCA_903952885.1 uncultured Burkholderiales bacterium | reverse complement strand
TGCGCGTACTGGGTATGACCCCACTGAAACTTCACATCTTGGAAGGTCCCCACCTCACGCAGCTGGCCTTCCAGCACCTGATGGCGACGCTGCATGCCAATCGACACCGTGGGCTCGGCCACCGTACCGTATGAGCTGCGGTATTCGCTGGTCGACAAACCCAAGTAGCCTCTGTCAAACAGCAGGGTGCCACCCACTGCACCACCTTGGCTGTTGCTGGCTGAGTTGCAGACACGTCGGCCGTTAGACGGGCCGCCCTCACCACAGGTCATGTCCTTAGGTACGCGCAAGTTGTGGGTGGTGCGGTCAAACGCATCCACATGCAACACCACTTTGTCGTTGCCTGCTTCCACCATCGCACCCGTGCTGTGTTCATTAGCCGCGCCGCCCGCACGCACTTCGGCTTTACCCATGACGCCGCCTTGTGCATCAAAGACACGCTCACGCGCAATGCGGTTGTCAATCACGTTGACCACCCCACCCATCGCGCTGCCGCCATACATCAGCGCAGCGGGGCCACGCAACACCTCAATGCGCTCGGTAGTGAGCGGATCAATCGGCACGGCATGATCGGCGCTCAAGCCTGACACATCCATGTTGGCACCGCTGTTTTGCAAGATGCGAATGCGGTCTCCATCCATGCCACGTATGACCGGACGGCCCACATTGGGGCCAAAAGAACTGTTGGCAATACCTGGCAAAGCATCTAGCGTTTCACCCAAGGTGCTTCCTTGACGCTGGGTCAGCGTGGCACCCGACAGCTGTTGGCTGGGCACCCACAGGCTGTTGCGCTCTAAGGCACGCGAAGTAACAGTGACCTCGTCTAAGAGATGCGCATCATCAGCCACCGCAGATTGGGCCCAAACCGACCCCAAACTCGTACCCAACAATGTATAGACAGCAGCGGCTACCGCGCTGCGCTTAAAAACGTGTGTCATGTTTGATCTACGGAGCTGTTGTTGCTCCTACCTGTTCACTGAGAATTGACAGCGTTCAAGCCAGAAGCTCAACCGCACCTATGTCAAATCACTGCCAAGCAGGTGGCCCTCGGGCTGCATAAAAACGCTCGACCAGCGCGAAGCGCTCCTGCAAAGCAGCCGTCATCCAACGGATAGGCGGCAACAAAGGCATCAGCAACACAGCGGGTCTGTGTAATGCGTCTGGACAAGTTTGGTCAAACAGTTGGCACTCAGCTGAATTGCTGTGCTCGCCCCACAGGCGTTGCAAATCACGCACCAAATTTTCATCGGTAACGCCAGCCACCTGTTGGCTCACAGATGAAGCACTGATAGGTCCGTGCGCATGCACCACCCGATGCAACACCCCCATGGTTTGCATCAACACCAATGCGGTCAGTAACAGCAGCAGCGCACGACGTAACCCGCGCAGACGCAGGGTCACTGGCACAAAGCGCAACGCGTCAGCCATGTTTCACTTTGTCAGAAAAGGTCTGCAAAAACTTTTGCACTTTAGGCGCCACCACAAAGGCGCAGTAGCCTTGGTGAGGGTTGTGCTCGAAATAGTCCTGGTGATAGGCCTCGGCAGCTGAATAGTTGTCCAAACTTTTCAGCTCGGTCACCACACGGCCAGACATCGCAACATTCACCTCGTCCAACACTTGCTGCGCCACTTCGCGGTCGGCTTCTTCACTCAGGTAAATCCCGCTTCGGTATTGCGTGCCCGCATCGTTGCCTTGGCGGTTCAAAGTGGTGGGGTCGTGAATGACAAAGAAAATTTCTAGCAACTCTCGCAAGCTGATGACATGCGGGTCGTACATCAAGCGCACCACTTCGTTGTGGCCAGTGTCACCGGTACACACATCGGCATAGGTTGGATTTGCGGTGTGGCCGTTGCAATAACCCGACTCCACATCCAAAACGCCGCTCACGCGAACAAACACTGCCTCAGTGCACCAAAAGCAGCCACCTCCAAGCGTGATGACTTGGGTGTGTGAGTCGTGAGCCATGGTGTGTGTCATAGGCCTTGATTCTATGATTGCGTGCGATAAGGTACAGATGCCCATCCGATTCTTAGGCACACTGGAAAGAACATGGACTCACTACTCACACTCAAACCCATCCTGACTACGCTGGTCTTGCCTGCCACCAGCGGCTTGCTGGCGCTTTTCGCCGTATTAGTTTGGGGGTGGCGCTGCAACGCACGCGCTAGTCGTGTGCCTGTGGCACTCGCCGGCGTTGTCACACTGGGAATGTGGCTGTTGAGTTGCCAAGCGGTGGCCATTTGGCTGTCGGTGCATTTGCTGCCGCAAGTCAGCCCTATCTCCACCGAGGATTTGAAGCACCAACACGTGCAAGCCATCGTGGTGCTGGGGGGCGGTGTTGAAAACGAAGCGGCGGAATACAACAGCCCGACTTTGACGCCCGATGCCATGTCGCGCTTGCTGTATGGCGTGTATTTGTCAGGTATTTCACACTTGCCGATCGCATACACCGGTGGCGTGGGTTGGGCGGGACCAAGTGGACAGGCCACTGAAGCCGAGGTGGCTGCCATGTCGTTGGCTCGCTTAGGCGCACCCGCGCTTCGCTGGCAAGAAAGCCAATCACGCGATACGCGAGAAAACGCATGGCTAACTGCCGCCATGCTGAAAAAAGATGGCGTGAGCCGCATTGCCTTGGTCACACATGCATGGCACATGCCTCGCAGCGTGCACCAGTTTGAAGCGGCGGGGCTAGATGTGATCCCTGCACCCATGGGCTTCATCCGCAGTGATTTAAATTCCCTCTTGCAGTGGCTGCCCAGCGGTAAAGGCCTGCGCGACAGTGGCTGGGTGATCCGTGAATGGCTGGGGCTTTTACTCACTTAAGTGCTTCTAAAGAATTAAGCTGGTACATTACTAACCCGCCAGTCATTAGCATTTTATGACCACTGAAACCCTGATCAACCCAAGCGAAGTAGCACCCAAACGGGAGCGCCGCAAAGAAGCGCGTCCTGGCGAATTGCTGGACGCGGCTTTGGACTTGTTTGTTGAAAAAGGCTTTTCCGCAGCTCGCGTAGACGAAGTCGCAGCCCGTGCTGGCGTGTCCAAGGGCACTCTGTTTTTGTACTTTCAAAGCAAAGAAGACTTGTTCAAAGCGGTGGTGCGCGAAAACATCGCTAATAAGTTTCCAACTTGGCAGGAAGAATTCATCACATTTGAGGGCAGCAGCGCAGACATGCTGCGCTATGCCTTGGTCTCTTGGTGGGAGCGCATTGGCAACACACGTGCCAGCGGCATCACAAAACTGGTGATGAGCGAGGCGCAAAACTTCCCCGAAATTGCCGAGTTTTACCAAGAAGAAGTGATCAAGCCAGGCAACGCCTTGATTCATCGTATCTTGGCGCGCGGCGTTCAAAGCGGCGAATTTCGCGACCTTGACCTAGAACAAGCGGTGCACATCATCGTTGCGCCCATGATTTTTTTGATGATGTGGAAGCACTCCATGGGCGCCTGCGCGACATCAGCCAAGATCGTAGACCCCGAACAATTCATTCACATGCAAGTCGATGTGCTGTTGCACGGCATGACAGCAAAGTAAACCGAATCTCAATGAAAAACCTCAAACCCCGTTGGATCGTCATTGGCGTCATTGTGCTGATCCTTGTGGCAGGTATCTACCGCGCCTTGAGCAACAAAAGCGAGCAGAAAGCTGCCGCCTCTCAGCCCGCCGTTGTTCAGACCCAAGTGGAATTGGCCATCACCGACGTGATGAAGGCCGAGTTGCACGATATCACCCAAGGCTTGGACATTTCTGGCACAGTCAAGGCGGTTAACTATGCTGTCATCAAAGCCAGAGTAGCAGGTGAGCTGAAGGAAGTTGTGGCTCGGGAAGGCGACGCGGTCAAAGCGGGCGATGTGCTTGCCCGCATTGACCCCACAGAATACCAACGCCGCTGGCAACAAGCCGCCGAGCAAGCCAGCGCCGCCAAATCACAAATGGAAATCGCGCAACGTGCGTGGGACAGCAACAAAGCTTTGGTGGAACAAGGCTTCATTTCTAAAGCGGCGATGGACAACTCAATCGCTTCTTACCAGGGTGCTATTTCCAGCCACAAAGCCGCCTTAGCTGGTTCTGACGTGGCCCAAAAAGCTCTGGAAGATGCCACCTTGCGCGCGCCTTTTTCAGGCATCGTGTCGGGTCGTGCGGCACAAGTTGGCGAGCGCGTGGCTATTGATGCCAAGATCATGGAGTTGGTTGACTTGAACCAACTCGAAGTGGAAGTTCCGCTGAGTCCCAGCGAATCGATGGACGTGCGCGTGGGTCAAATCGCGGCGTTACAAGTGGAAGACCGCAAAGAAACCGTAGGTGCCAAAGTCAAACGCATCAGCCCCAGCGCACAAACTGGCAGCCGCAGCGTGCTGATTTATTTGACGCTCGACAAGGCAGACGGTTTGCGCCACGGCCTGTTTGCCAAAGGCATTTTAGGTATGGGTAAAAGTCAAATATTGGCGGTACCTTTGTCTGCTGTGCGCACCGACCGTGCACAGCCTTATGTGCAAGTGGTCGAGCAAGTGGGCGACCAGCTTCAAGTGGCACACAAAACCGTCACCTTAGGGCTGCGTGGAATGGACTTGGCATCGGCCGAGCGAGAAACCATGGTGGGCGTGATAGGCCTGAACGAGGGCAGCACCGTGCTCAAAAGCAATGTCGGCGCTTTGCGCGAAGGCATGGTGGTGAAGTACACCGCAGCCGCAGCAAGCTCAGCTGCCAGCTCCTCGCCTTAAGGCGACAAACCCAACATGTGGTTCACCAAAGTCAGTTTAAAAAACCCGGTCTTCGCGACGATGTTGATGCTCGCCTTTGTGGTCCTGGGTTTGTACTCATATCAGCGCCTCAAGATTGACCAGTTCCCCAACATCGACTTTCCAGTGGTGGTGATTACCACCGAATACCCGGGTGCATCTCCCGAGATTGTGGAGAGCGAAGTCAGTAAAAAAATTGAAGAAGGTGTCAACTCAATTGCTGGCATCAGCGCCCTCACCTCGCGCAGCTATGAAGGCCTGTCGGTGGTGGTGATTGAGTTTCAACTTCACATCGATGGCCGCAAAGGCGCTGACGATGTACGCGAAAAAGTGTCCGCCCTTAGACCTTTGTTGCGCGATGACGTGAAAGAGCCCAAGGTTTTACGCTTTGATCCTTCAAGCCGAGCCATTTGGTCGCTGGCCGTGGTGCCTGAAACCTCTCTAGGCAGCAAGCCCCTCTCTGCTGTGGAGCTGACCAACTGGTCAGACCAAGTTTTAAAAAAGCGCTTAGAGAACGTCCGCGGCGTTGGCTCTGTGTCGCTGGTGGGTGGGACTAAGCGCGAAATCAATTTGTACCTCAACCCGCAAGCCATGGAGTCGCTAGGCATCAGCGCTGACCAGGTGGTGAATGCGGTCAAAAGCGAAACCCAAGATTTGCCCGTGGGAAGCTTGCGCTCGCTGCAACAAGACCGTGTCATTCAAATTCAAGGCCGCATGCTGCGTCCTGAGGACTTTGGCCAAATCATCGTCGCGCGTAAAAACACCACCCCGATTCGCTTGAACCAAGTGGCCACCGTGAACGATGGCGCGCAAGAGGTGGAAAGCTTAGCGCTCTACAACGGCCAGCGCACCTTGTTGATGACGGTGCAAAAGGCACAAGACGAAAACACCATCGACGTGATTGATGGCCTCAACAAAACCGTGGCTGAGATGAAAGCGCAGCTGCCTCCAGGCCTGCGCCTAGAGCAAGTGCAAGATGGCTCGCGCCCCATTCGCGTGGGTGTGGCCAACGTTCGCCAAACCTTGATTGAAGGTGCGCTGCTGACAGTGCTGATCGTGTTCTTGTTTTTGAACTCGTGGCGTTCTACCGTCATAACGGGCCTCACGCTGCCTATTGCCATCATTGGTACGTTTTTGTTCATGTACATGTTTGGCTTCACGATCAACATG
>CAJBHE010000233.1 GCA_903952885.1 uncultured Burkholderiales bacterium | reverse complement strand
GCGTTTTGGATTGACACCGTCGATCTGACGTTTGACCTTGACCCCGCCAAAACCCGCGTGCTCAACAAAATGCGTGTGCGCCGCAACCCCGACGTGGCGGCTCAGCCTCTTCGCTTGGATGGTGACGAGCTCAACCTCGCCCGCGTGTTGGTGAATGGCCAAGGCACGTCGTTCAAGATGGACGGCAGCCAGTTGGTGCTGGAGAACTTACCCGAAGGCCACGATGCTTTCGACTTGGAAATTTTCACCACCTGCAACCCAGCGAAGAACACCAAGCTCATGGGCTTGTACGTCAGCAACGACTCGTTCTTCACGCAGTGCGAGGCAGAAGGCTTTCGCCGCATCACGTATTTCTTGGACCGCCCTGATGTGATGTCTAGCTACAGCGTCACGCTACGTGCCGACAAAAAAGCATTTCCTGTGTTGCTGAGCAATGGCAACTTGGTGGAAGAAGGCAACCTCGAAGAAGGCCGCCACTTTGCCAAGTGGGTGGACCCACACAAAAAACCAGCTTACTTGTTTGCCTTGGTCGCAGGCCAATTTGTGTGCCGCGAGCAACGTGTCAAAGCACCATCGGGCAAAGAACATTTGCTGCAAGTGTTTGTGCGCTCAGGCGATTTGGACAAAACCGAACACGCCATGAACTCGCTCATGGCCAGCATCAAGTGGGACGAGCAGCGCTTTAACTTGAGCCTCGACCTTGAGCGCTTCATGATCGTCGCCACCAGCGACTTCAACATGGGCGCGATGGAGAACAAGGGCCTGAACATCTTCAACACCAAGTTTGTGTTGGCCAACTCTGCCACCGCCACCGACATGGACTACGCCAACATCGAAAGCGTGGTCGGCCATGAATACTTCCACAACTGGACCGGCAACCGCGTGACATGCCGCGACTGGTTCCAACTCTCCCTCAAAGAAGGCCTGACGGTTTTCCGCGACCAAGAGTTCAGCCAAGACTTGGCAGCTGAAGCGCTGAAGGACAACCCAACCGCAGCCGCTTCGGCCAAAGCCGTCAAGCGCATCGAAGACGTGCGCTTGTTGCGCACCGCACAGTTCCCAGAAGACGCAGGCCCCATGGCCCACCCCGTGCGTCCTGACAGCTATGTAGAAATCAACAACTTCTACACCGTCACGATTTACGAAAAAGGCTCTGAGGTCGTGCGCATGATGCAGACCCTGGCGGCAACGCCAGCTTCCAATGTTTCGGGTCGCGAAGGCTTTGCCAAAGGCATGTCGCTCTACTTCGAGCGCCACGATGGCCAAGCCGTGACATGTGACGACTTCGCGCAGTCAATAGCCGATGCCAACCCTGGCTCTGCCCTAGCCACACACCTGACGCAGTTCAAACGTTGGTACGCGCAAGCAGGCACACCCCGCTTGCAAGCCGCTGGCAGCTACAACGCAGACACACACACCTACACACTGTCTTTGAGCCAAAGCTGCCCACCCAGCCCCGGCCAAGATCACAAAGAACCGTTTGTCATTCCGGTGCAATTTGGTTTGCTGGGTGCCGATGGCCGCGAAGTCTTGCCCACGCAACTCTTGGTGCTGACCGAAGCCACACAAAGCTTCGAGTTCAAAGACTTGTCCTTGCAAGCGGGTGAAGAACCTGTGCCATCTATCCTGCGCGGTTTCAGCGCCCCTGTGGTGTTGGAGAAAAACTTCACGCCCTCACAGCTGCTCACACTCTTGGCGCACGACACCGACCCCTTCAACCAATGGGAAGCTGCGCAACGCTTGTGCTTGAGTGCAGCACTCACCGCAGTCGCAGCCAACGACGCGCCCACACATGTGCTGGATGCCGCTTTGGTGCAAGCCCTGCGCACTGTGCTGCGCAACCCAGCGTTGGATGCCGCTTTCAAAGACTTGGTACTCACCTTGCCTTCTGAAACCTACATTGCTGAACAGCTCGATGTGGTCGACCCTCAACGCATCCACGCCGTGCGTGAATCTATGCGCGCACAACTCGCCCGCGAGTTGCACGACGATTGGGCTTGGGCTTTTGAAGCCCACAGCGAGAACGGTGCTTTCAGCCCTGACCCCGTGTCAAGTGGTCGCCGCGCTTTGAGCGGCATGGCGCTCACCATGCTGTGTTTGGATGCACGCGCCACCGGCGACGTGGTGTGGCCGGGCCGCACCTACCAGTGCTTCAAAGACGCACACAACATGACAGATCGCTTCAACGCCTTGTCGGCTTTGGTCAGCGCAGGTCATGAGCTGGCAAGCGATGCGCTGCAACACTTCTACAACCTGTTCCGCAACGAAGCCTTGGTGACGGACAAATGGTTTGCCCTGCAAGCCGGCAGCACCGACCGTGGTGGCAACATCTTGTCGTTGGTGCGCAACCTCATGTTGCACCCTGACTTCCACATCAAAAACCCCAACCGCGCGCGCAGCCTGATCTTCAGTTTCTGCAGTGCCAACCCCGGCGCATTCCACCGCAGCGATGCGGCGGGCTATGTGTTCTGGAGTGAACGCGTGTTGGAGCTCGACGCGATCAACCCCCAAGTCGCGGCCCGTTTGGCACGTGCCTTGGACCGTTGGAGCAAACTGGCCGAGCCCTACCGCACCGCAGCGCACGAAGCCATCAAACGCGTCGCCGCCAAAACCGATTTAAGCAACGACGTGCGCGAAGTGGTTTCGCGCGCACTCGCCAACTAAGGACTTGCCATGCCTATTTCTC
>CAJBHE010000232.1 GCA_903952885.1 uncultured Burkholderiales bacterium | reverse complement strand
CATTAGTGCATCAACAAAGAGGAAATGTTCGAAAGAAACATTTCTAGCCAAAACAGTGCGGGTTGTTAGTACGGCGGGTGATGATTTCTGTACACAGCATGAAGAACCCGCGGTACTAACAACTCGTGCCCCCTCCGGCGAGAACCCTTGACGAGCAAAAACTCTTCATGAAAACAAAGTACCAAAAACAACCCCCCCGTCGCGAATGAGCGGGGGTTTCAAAAAGTTACTTGTAAACAGGAAACTGAGCAGTCAGCGCATGCACCTTGGCACGCACCGCCGCAATGTTGGCTTCGTCGTGCGGGTTGTCCAACACATCAGCAATCAAGTTGGCCGTGATGCGAGCCTCTTCGTCCTTGAAACCACGTGTGGTCATCGCTGGTGTGCCAATGCGCACACCGCTGGTGACGAATGGTTTCTCTGGGTCGTTCGGAATGGCGTTCTTGTTGATCGTCATGTGGGCTGAGCCCAATGCGGCTTCGGCTTCTTTGCCGGTGATTTTCTTTGAGCGCAGGTCCACCAACATCACGTGGCTTTGAGTGCCGCCACTGACGATGCGCAGGCCGCGCGCGGTCAAAGTTTCAGCCACGATTTTGGCGTTCTTCACCACTTGAGCTTGGTAGTCTTTGAACTCAGGCTGCAACGCTTCTTTGAATGCCACTGCCTTAGCTGCGATAACGTGCATCAAAGGACCACCTTGCAGGCCTGGGAAGATGGCGCTGTTGATGGCTTTTTCGTGTTCAGCCTTCATCAAGATGATGCCGCCGCGTGGACCGCGCAAGCTCTTGTGGGTGGTGGATGTCACCACGTCGGCGTGAGGCACAGGGTTGGGGTATTGGCCGGCGGCGATCAAGCCGGAGTAATGGGCCATGTCGACCATGAAGATCGCACCAACTTCCTTAGCGATTTTGGCAAAGCGTGCCCAGTCGATGTGCAAGCTGTAGGCAGAAGCTCCTGCAATGATGAGTTTAGGTTTGTGCTCGCGTGCCTTGGCTTCCATCGCGTCGTAGTCGATGGCTTCGTTCGCGTCCAAGCCGTAGGAGACGGCGTTGAACCATTTGCCAGACATGTTCAGCGCCATGCCGTGGGTCAAGTGACCGCCTTCGGCCAAGCTCATGCCCAAGATGGTGTCGCCGGGCTTCAAGAAAGCGAGGAACACGGCTTCGTTGGCCGAGGCTCCACAGTGGGGTTGCACGTTGGCGGCTTCAGCACCGTAAATTTGTTTCAGCCGATCGATGGCCAACTGCTCGGCCACGTCCACGTGCTCGCAGCCACCGTAGTAGCGCTTGCCTGGGTAGCCTTCGGCGTATTTGTTGGTCAGTTGCGAGCCTTGGGCTTGCATGACTGCGGGGGAGGCGTAGTTCTCGCTGGCGATCAGTTCGATGTGGTGCTCTTGGCGCGCGTTTTCGGCTTGAATGGCGGCCCAGACTTCGGGGTCGGTTTGTTCGATCAAGATGTTGCGGTTGTACATGCTGGCAGTCCTAAAAAAAAGGTGGTTTTATGGCTGCCCAGGCGAACGGCAAAACACCTCTAAGGATAGAGGCTGCGCGCTTCCCAGTGGTCATACATCCACGTCAGCGGTGCGGGCCAATGCCCACATGCCTATCGCCAGTTGCGCGCATTAACGATTTTACCGCGTTTCCCTTGCCCGATTTACTCGGCCTCATCCTTGCCAAAGGGAGTTAGGCGCTGGGCTTTTTCCCACAAGCTCTCCAAACGGGCCGTGGCAGCCTCGGCAGCGGTGGCGGGGGCCGGAGTAATCGGCACTTTGACACCTTTGGCCACTTGTTGTAAGCGGGCGTTTTCGGCCAAGACCTTACTGGCATAGCCTTGGTCATCTTTCATGTTGCCCGCCCCCACGTAGAGTTTAAGGCCGCCTTCCGTGCTGCCCGCACGGTTGATGCATTCTTTAAGCACATTCACTCCCACGCGCAGATTCGCGACGGGGTCAAACGCGGCCAATGCACCGCCAAAGCCTTGGTATTTTTGTTCGTGCACCTTGGTCATGACTTGCATCAGGCCTTGTGCCCCAACAGCACTTTGGGCGAAGGGGTTGAAGCCTGATTCCACAGCCATCACGGCCAAGATGAGCGTAGGTTCAATTTGGTTGTCTGGGCCTAAGTCGTAGGCTTCGGAGACCAAAGCACTCAAGGGCTCGGGTGCTACGCGGTATTTTTTGCTCAACCAATAGGCGAGATTGGCTTGTTGTTTGGGCAGGTCGCGGGGATCGGTGGCGGTGGCGCGGTCTACGGCGTCGGCGTCAGTGGCGATGCCCAGTTCGTCGTATTGGCGCTCTTGCAGCCAACTGATCACCTTGGCTTCAGTCACCACGCGCAGGTCAGGGCGCACGGTCAGAGCCACAGCAAAGAAGAAGAGCGATAGGCCCACCACGGCCAAGCCATTGTGCGAAATGGCAAAAAAGCCCTGCGCCACGTCAGCTGCAAAGGTACGTAGACCCAGCTGTAATCGGGCAATGAGTGAAATAGACATAAATTTATTAAATAGGAGCTCTTTGAAATTTTAAAGCCTCGGCGACAATCACGCCTAATTTACTGTGAGCCCTGCTTGTGACTGATTCTTCTAATAAACCCCTCGACCTTGCCGCCCTAGACACTTTGACTGGCGGAGCCTTCACTGTTTCGACCTCTGCAGACCGCACTGCGCGTCTGCGCGATTGGCTGGCTTGCCAGCCCACTTTGGCGCAAGTGCAAGCGGCCTTTGATGAAATGAGCCACCGCGACAAGGGTGCTGCCAAGGTCCTGCGCGAAAAGTTGGACGAGCTGCGCCGCAGCAAAGACCAAGACGCCCTGATTGTGGAGTGGGCTGCCAAAGGCGAAGCGCTGCGCGACGCGACTCACATCAACTTGGCCGATGCCATGAGCTGGCAGCGCGATGCCGCCAAAGCGGGTGCACCGCTTTCTCGAGAGCCTTTGGCTGGCCTAAAAACTGCCTTGGCTGAGCGCGTGAAAGCCATTGAAGACTTGCAACACCAAACTCAAGTGCAGCGCGAAGCTGCTGTGCTGTTGGCCCAACGCATTGAAGTGCTGTCGACCAAGCCTTGGCAAGACGCCTTGGCTCAGCGCGATGCGCTGCAAACCGACCTTGACCGTTGGGTCGCCCAAGCCCAAGCCTTGGCGGCCGATGCCCAATGGCCCAGCGTCGACGCCAAGTTTGCATCTGCTTTGCAAACCAGCACCCAACAAGTGCAAGCTGTGTGGACCGCTTTTGGCGAGGCTTTGGCCTTGACTGAGGCTGCTGCTGCTGACGCCGCTGCATCTTTGCCCGATGTGCCTGCGTGGTCTGAACAAATTCGCTTGGCCCGTGGCGAAGAATTGCCTGCAGCCGCTGCGCCCCTCAAAGCCGTTAAGCCAGCCGCTGCAGCTGCAGCTGCACCAGGCGTTGAAGCGACCCGTAAGGTCAAGCCCACGGCCGACAAGGCGGTGGTCGACCAAATGCGCTTAGAGCTGGCCATGCAAGCCGAGGCTTTGTTCAAGCCTGTGCCCGCAGCCAAGCCCTCAAAAGACAAAGCACCAAAGGCCGAGGACCTGCCGCCTCCACAAGATGCAGCAGTGGTTGAGTTGGTGGCTGGTGAAGCCCCCTCGCAAGCCGCTCTGCAAACATCTGATCAATCCAGCGGCCCAGAAGCCACACCAGCTGCTGATATCGCAGCGCCTGATTTAACGGCCATTGAAGTCAAAGCAGAAACTGCTCCCGCTCAACGACCAGCCTCCCCGAAAGCTGGCGACGTGGCCCGCGTGCCAGCCGTCGGTGGGCGTAAGATGCAAGAAACCTTGCGCAACTTGCGCGAGCAATGGAAAAAAATCGACAAAGAAGCCGCGCCCAACCCCGCGTTGTGGAAGCGCTTTGACGCCGCTTGCAATCGCGCCCACGAAGTGGTGGACGCATGGCTCAAAGAAGCCCGTGCTCAAACCGCCGCGCACAAAGCCCAACGCTTGGCCTTGATTGAAGAAGTCAAGGCATGGACGGTTGCGCATGCCAATGGCCCCGATTGGAAAGCTGTCGCACGCCAGTTGCACCAGTTTGCCCAACGCTGGCGCGAAAGCGGCCATCTGAGCGAAAAAATGTTTGCCGAGTTGCAACCTGTTTGGAAGGCCGCCATCAGCGCCGCGCACGAACCGCTCGAAGTGATGCAAAAGGCCAGTTTGGCTCGCCGCCAAGGCCTAATTGCCGAAGCTCAAGCTTTGGGCGCTGCGCCCAACTTGCGTGTGGACGCCGTCAAAGCCTTGCAGCAGCGTTGGCAAGAAGAAGCCCACGCTGTGGTGCTGGACCGAAAGCTAGAACAAAAGCTGTGGGATGCTTTCCGTCAGCCGATTGACGAAGCCTTTGCCCGCAAGTCATCGGTTCGTGAGCAATCGCAAGCCGCGCTGACACCGCACGACAAGGCCGTGTTGGATGCTGCCAAGGCCTTGGAGTCAGCCACCGCCAAAGGCGATGCATCCGCCATTCGTGCCGCCATGCAAATGTTGGAGCAAATTGCTCGCGGTGAAGCGGTGACCCCAGTGGCTGCCTCTGTAAATGCATCTGCTGTGCCCGCTGCACCTGCTGCCGCTACTGATGCTTCATCTGGAGCAGTCGCCGCAATCGATGCCGCAGAAGTCACGACAAACGCCTCCGCCGAAGCCGCAGAGCCCTCGGCTGAAGTTGCCCCCGTCAAACCCAAAGCTGCACCACGCCCAGTCGTGGCTGTGCGCGGTGATGACCGCCCAGGCCAAAAACGCACCGAAGCCGCACCTGTTGGCCGTGGCCGCGATGGCAAGTTTGGCGATAAGCCAGGCTTTGGTCGTGACGGCAAACCAAGCCGCGATGGCGGGCGTGAAGGTGGTCGCGAAGGCTTTGCGCCGCGTGGCCCACGTTTGGGGGATGCAGCTTTTCGCGCGCAACGCTTTGCTCTGGAATCAGCTCAAGACGCGCTGCGTCGTTTGGCCGCACAAGCACATGGCGAAGTGCTGACGCAATTGATGCACGCTTGGGAAAAGCGCGATGTGGCCCAATTGCCTGCGGCACAAGCCATTGGTAGCAAGCTCAGCCCAGCGCAGCGCACGCAATGGTCGCAAGCTTTGTCGGCTCAGCCGCAAGGCGAGGCGGTCACGCCTTTGTTGCGTTTGGAAGTGGCCGCTGACTTACCCACGCCTGCTGCGCACATGGATGCCCGCCGTGCTTTGCAGCTGCAAATGCTCACGCGCCGCAACGACCCATCGCCTCAAATGACTTGGGCGACTGACGCAGCACAGGTTTTGGGTGGTGCATATGACGAGGCGGCAGCGCGTCGTTTGCAAGCGGCGCTGAAGGTGCTGTTGAAGCGCTAAACAAAGTTGAGTGGCAACCGACAAAGCCCCCTTGTGGGGCTTTGTTCGTTTTTACGTTGCCAACTCAACACTTCTAGGCGAGGGGGTTTGGCATCGGCATGCCAGTCGCTTAGCACCCAACGGGTGAGGCCATGGCTCAACTCGTGCACTGCGGGCTTGTGGGTGTGGCCGTGCAGCAGCACTTGGGCGTCAGCGGCATTCAGCCATGCGATAGCCGCTTGAGTGTCTACATCGGCATAACCCGCAAAATCTGGGTTATGGCTGTGGTTTTGCTTGCGCGCTTCGCTAGCGTTGCGGACGTTGCGCGCATAGGCATGGCGTTCGGCCAAAGGTTTGGCCAAAAAGTCGTCTTGCCACTGGGGATGACGCACTTGGGCGCGAAACGCTAAGTAGTCGTGGTCGTCCAAACACAGCGCGTCGCCATGGCTG
>CAJBHE010000231.1 GCA_903952885.1 uncultured Burkholderiales bacterium | reverse complement strand
GTGCGTGCGGCAATAGCGGCCATCAACACTTCGGGCGCAGTGCCCACGATGCTGGGGTGGCTGTGGTGTTCGCTTACCCAAAAGCGGTGATAGCCCCATGTCTCGCACTGTTGCGCGAGGTCTAAGGACTGGCGAATGGCCGTGTCTTGGCTTCGGCCAGCAGCAGCAGCGGATTGATCGAGGACAGATAATTTGAGCACGGGCCAGAGCTTAACTGGCTCTTCCCCCTTCGGCTGTCACTCAAGGCACCAAAATGCGAGATTTAAGCAGGCTGTGAGCGCGAGCGGCGGTTGATTTGACGTACCGACATCAACGCATCAAAGAAGCCATGCAGCCAGTCCATGTCGATTGGCTTTTGCAGCAACTGCACGCCATCAGGCAAGCCGCCTTTGGCATGGACGTCTTCAGCGCTCATGCCGGTCATAACAACCACGGCTAAATTGCTAAACAAGTTGTGGGTGCTGAGAGTTTTCAAAAACTCAAAACCATCGACGTTAGGCATTTTTAAGTCAGTGAGCAACACTTGGGGCTGCAAACTGGGCATGTCCAGCATAGCCTCCATGGCTGAGGCGTACATCACAGCGTCCAAGGGCAAGCCCCATTGGTCGAAGTTGGTCTGCAACATCAAACGGGTGCTGTCATCGTCTTCCACAACCAACACACGCAAACGGTCTTCACCTTGCATCAAAGATGCAGAGGCCAAGTTGTGGCGTCGCTGATAGTCATGAATGGATTGCATAGAAATGCGGCGGTGGCCCCCTTGGGTCTTCCATGCTTTGAGGTCGCTCTTTTCAACCAAACCTTGGACGGTACCCACAGAAATGCCCAACATTTTGGCAGCGTAGCTGGTTCCGCAATAGCCGTCATAAGGTTCTTTTGGAGGTGGCAAATTCATCACAAGTTCCTGTTCTCTTAACTCATCCGAGGAAAGTCACACATGATTATGTAACTCTTAATTTGTATTATATGAACAAATAAATCTCTTAAAGTGTTAAAAATGATGAAGCAAGACTCGATAATTTAAAATGCATCAGTCACAAAAAAGCCCAGCTACCGATTGACAGCTGGGCTCTTAGATAGAAGTGGTGGCTTACTTAAGCGCTTTGAATCGCACACGCTTGGGCTTGGCCCCCTCTTCACCCAGACGCTTCTTCTTGTCGGCTTCGTATTCTTGATAGTTGCCATCAAAGAACACCCATTGGCTATCGCCTTCAGCAGCCAAGATGTGTGTGGCAATACGGTCAAGGAACCAGCGGTCATGGCTGATCACCATCACTGAGCCCGCAAACTCTAACAACGCGTCTTCCAACGCGCGCAAGGTTTCCACGTCCAAGTCGTTGGATGGCTCGTCCAGCAGCAACACGTTGCCGCCTTCGATCAAGGTCTTGGCCAAGTGCAAGCGACCACGCTCACCGCCGGACAACATGCCGACTTTCTTTTGTTGGTCGCCACCGTTGAAGTTGAAGCGGCCGCAGTACGCACGGCTTGGCATTTGGAACTTGCCCACGTTCATGATGTCCAAACCACCTGAGATGTCTTCCCACACGGTCTTGTTGTCGTTCAAGTCGTCGCGCGACTGGTCCACAAAAGCCATCTTGACGGTTTGGCCAATCTTGACCTCACCGCTGTCTGGCTGCTCTTTGCCTGCAATCAACTTAAACAAGGTTGACTTACCCGCACCGTTGGGGCCGATGATGCCAACGATCGCGCCAGCAGGCACGGTGAAGCTGAGGTTGTCGATCAACAAACGGTCGCCAAAGGACTTGCTGACGTTCTTGAACTCAAACACTTCATGTCCCAAGCGCTCGGCCACTGGAATGAAGATTTCCTGTGTTTCGTTGCGTTTTTGGTATTCGTAGTCAGACAGCTCTTCAAAGCGGGCCAAACGGGCCTTGCTCTTGGCTTGGCGGCCTTTGGGGTTTTGACGGGCCCATTCCAATTCCTTCTTCATGGCCTTGGTGCGTGCGTCTTCGGTGCGCTGCTCAGTTGCCAAACGGGCTTCTTTTTGCTCCAACCAAGTGGAGTAGTTGCCTTTGTAGGGAATGCCGTGGCCACGGTCGAGTTCCAAAATCCACTCGGCTGCGTTATCCAAGAAGTAACGATCGTGGGTAATGGCCACCACAGTGCCTGAGAAGCGTGCCAAGAACTGCTCTAGCCAGTCAACTGATTCGGCGTCCAAGTGGTTGGTCGGTTCGTCAAGCAGCAACATGTCGGGCTTGCTCAGCAGCAAGCGGCACAAAGCCACACGGCGTTTTTCACCACCTGACAGGTTGCCAATGATGGCGTCCCATGCGGGCAGGCGCAGGGCGTCGGCGGCAATTTCTAGCAAGTGGTCTGAGCCGTCACCGGCGCCAGAGGCAGAAATGATGGCTTCGAGTTGGGCTTGTTCAGCAGCCAGCGCGTCAAAGTCGGCGTCTTCTTCGGCGTAAGCGGCGTACACCTCTTCGAGGCGAGCTTGCGCTTCTTTGACCTCGCCCATGCCGCTTTCGACTGACTGGCGCACGGTGTGCTCAGGGTCGAGTTGTGGCTCTTGGGGCAAATACCCAATCTTCAGGCCAGTCATTGGGATGGCCTCGCCCTCGATCTCTTTGTCAATGCCAGCCATGATTTTGAGCAAGGTGGATTTACCTGAACCGTTGGTACCCAGCACACCAATCTTGGCTCCGGGGAAGAAGGACAGGGAAATGTCTTTCAAGATCTGACGCTTGGGCGGTACGATTTTGCCGACGCGGTTCATACTAAAAACGTACTGAGCCATTTGTTTTTCTTTCGGGTAGCAGAAGCAATAAAACCTCGATTATCCCAGCTATCTCGATCCGTGCGACAATTCACTTCGTTGCCGCCGCCAGTTGCCGCAACATCAGCACTTCTGCTGGAGCTGGTTCCAAACACTTCTGTTTGTGATTTTTGAGCTCACCTGTAAATATTGCCGACCTTTGACTGGGTGGCCTTCGGGCCAAGCGGGTTGGTGTCATGCGCTGACATAAAGCGCTCCATCATGAAATTTGAAGATTTAAATTTGGCTCCGGCCATCCAAAAAGCTGTAGCCGAACAGGGCTACGAAACTCCAACCCCGATCCAAGCCCAAGCCATTCCAGCGGTTCTCGCTGGCCACGACTTGTTGGCAGGTGCCCAAACCGGCACGGGTAAAACAGCGGCATTCACCTTGCCCATGTTGCACAAGCTCACCATGAGCCGCAGCAAAGAAAACAAATTTGGCGTTTACGGCGTGCGCGCCTTGGTGCTGACCCCCACCCGCGAACTCGCGGCCCAAGTGGAAGAGTCGGTGCGTAACTACGGCAAATACTTGCAACTCACCTCCACCGTCATCTTTGGCGGCGTGGGCATGAACCCCCAAGTCGCCCGTATCAAAAAAGGCGTGGACATTTTGGTGGCCACCCCAGGCCGCTTGCTCGACTTGCAACAGCAAGGCTTGCTCGATTTGTCCACCGTTGAAATCTTGGTGCTCGACGAAGCCGACCGCATGTTGGACATGGGCTTCATCCACGACGTCAAGAAAATCTTGGCCTTGGTGCCCAAAGACAAGCAAAGCTTGTTGTTCTCAGCCACCTTCAGCGACGAAATTCGCGAACTGGCCAACAACCTGCTCAAAGACCCACAAAGCATTCAAGTCACGCCCAGCAACACCACAGTGCAACGCATCACGCAAGTGGTTCACCCTGTGGGCCGCGGCAAGAAAAAGGCTTTGCTCGCACACATCATCAATGAGCACAACTGGAGCCAAGTGCTGGTGTTCACGCGCACCAAGTTTGGTGCCAACAACGTGGCCGAGTTCTTGACCAAGAACGGCATCAGCGCCATGGCGTTGCACGGCAACAAAAGCCAAACTGCACGTACCCAAGCTTTGTCAGGTTTCAAGACCGGCGAGATCCGCGCCTTAGTGGCCACTGACATTGCCGCACGCGGCATTGACATTGACGAGTTGCCACACGTGGTTAACTACGAAATCCCCAATATCAGCGAAGACTATGTGCACCGCATTGGTCGCACAGGCCGTGCCGGTTCAAGCGGCGAAGCCGTGAGCTTGGTGTCGTTGGACGAACAAGGTTTCATGCGCGACATCGAAATCTTCACCAAACAACAAGTGCCTGTGGTGCC
>CAJBHE010000230.1 GCA_903952885.1 uncultured Burkholderiales bacterium | reverse complement strand
GACTTCCAGCTTGGCCAGATCGAGGACATCCTGCGCAACAAACTCACCAAACAGAACATCGACGTGCGTTTTCTGGACAAGGGCGACGTGGCCAAGATAGGCGGCGACAAGGTCAAGCAGGTGATCAAGCTGCGCGATGGCATCGAGACCGAACTGGGCAAAAAAATCCAACGCATCATCAAGGACAGCAAGATGAAGGTCCAGGCCGCGATTCAAGACGGCAAATTGCGCGTCAGCGGCACCAAGCGCGACGACTTGCAAGCCGCCATGGCGCTGATTCGCAAAGACATGACCGATTTGCCTTTGTCGTTCAACAACTTCCGCGACTAAGCAAGGTCTTTCTTGGCCCCAATCTTGGTCTCTTGACCAGACACCAAGCGCGTGATGTTGTCTTTGTGGCGCATCAGCAGCAAGGCGCTCATCACCGCCAGCGCCAGCAATTCAGCTGGGCTGGTTTGCCAGGCCAGTTGGCCGCCAAACAAATAGTAGGCCGGTGCAAACAGCGAAGCCGCCAATGCCGCCAGAGATGAGTAGCGAAAGAAGAACGCCACGATCACCCAAGTGCTCAGGGTGGCCAAGCCCAGTAAAGGCTCCACGCCAAACAAAATGCCTGCCGCCGTGGCCACGCCCTTGCCACCTTTGAAGCTAAAAAATACCGGCCACAGGTGACCAATTAACGCAGAGATAGCCACTAAGGCCACCGCACGATCGTCCAAGCCAAAGTCTGGCCCAAACCACTTGACCAACAGCACGGGAAAGTAACCCTTGAGCGCATCACACAACAAAGTGGCGATGGCCGCCTTTTTGTTACCCGAGCGCAGCACGTTGGTAGCGCCTGGGTTTTGGCTACCGTAGGTGCGCGGGTCATCCAAGCCCATCACACGGCTCACGATGACCGCAAAGGACAAAGAACCGATCAAGTAGGCCGCCACGGTGAGCCCCGCCAACACCAAAGAATCTTCAAACATCTATTTATCCTTTTATTGAGCAGGGTCGCGCAGTTCCCAGCGAATGGCATCAATCGCTGCCAACACCTCGGGGGACAGGGTGGTGCCCCAGGCATCCAAATCGGCATCCAATTGCGCGATCGACGTCACACCAATGATGGTGCTGGCCACTTGCCATTTGGTGTAACAAAACGCCAGCGCCATTTGAGTGGGCGTCATGCCGTTTTCAAGCGCCAGCGCGTTGTAGCGACGGGCGGCCACCAGTGCATCAGGGCGGCCCCAGCGTTGCTTACGCACGCTTTCATAGTCAGAGATACGCGCGCCTTTGGGTGCGTCTGGGCCGGTGATGCCGCTGGCGTCGTATTTGCCTGTCAGCAAGCCAAAACCCAAAGGTGAATACGCCAGCAACGACACATTCAAACGGTGGCAGGTTTCGTCCAAACCGTTTTCATAGGTGCGGTTGATCAGGCAATATGGGTTTTGCGTAGTGGCCACGCGAGGTAAACCGAGCTGCTCGGACAAACGCACAAACTCGTGCACGCCATAGGGCGTTTCGTTGGACACGCCCACATGGCGTACTTTGCCGGCTTTCACCAACTGCGCCAGCGCTTCGAGTTGGGCGTGTAGGGTGATCTCCGAGGTCTCTTTTTTCGGGTCGTAGTAGACCCCACCAAACGCAGGCACGTGACGCTCGGGCCAGTGAATTTGGTAGAGGTCAATCACATCGGTTTGCAAGCGACGCAGGCTGGCATCGCAGGAAGCAACAAAATCTTTGACCGTCAAATTGGTGTGGTCGCGAATCCAAGGCATGCCGCGTGAGGGGCCAGCTACTTTGGTGGCCAGCACTAGCTTTTGGCGAGCGCCTGGGTTCTTGGCAAACCAGTTGCCAATGATGGT
>CAJBHE010000229.1 GCA_903952885.1 uncultured Burkholderiales bacterium | reverse complement strand
TCAACCCCGAACACAAAAAAGACGCCGACGCCGAGAAAAAAGCCGACCGCGTCTGGAGCGAAGCCGAAGCCTTGGCCATTGCCCATGCGGTGCGCCACAAAACCGCCACCGTCACCGAAGAAAGCAAACCCACCACCAAAGCCAGCCCCGGCTTGTTTGACTTGACCTCGCTGCAACGCGAGGCGAACGGCCGCTTTGGCTTCTCCGCCAAAACCACCTTGGCCTTGGCGCAAAGCCTGTATGAACGCCACAAAGCGCTGACCTACCCACGTACCGATTCACGCCACCTGCCTGAAGACTACGTGCCCGTGGTGAAAGACACCTTCACCATGCTGGCCGACAGCGGCATGAAGCACCTCGAACAGCACGCCACCGTGGCGCTGAACAACAACTACGTGCGCAAACTGCCCCGCGTGTTTGACGACAAAAAGGTCAGTGATCACTTTGCGATCATCCCCACCTTGCAAGCGCCCAGTGGTTTGTCTGAAGCCGAACAAAAGCTGTACGACTTGGTGGTGCGCCGCTTCATGGCCGTATTCTTCCCGAGCGCCGAATACATGGTGACCACGCGCATCAGCACGGTCAAAGCCGCAGGCAAAGAGCACAACTTCCGCACCGAAGGCAAAGTGTTGGTCAACGCCGGTTGGATGGCCGTGTACGGCAAAGATGCCGCGCAAGAAGCCTCTGACAACGAAGAAGACGGCAAAACCCTCGTGGCCTTGAAAGCAGGCGAAGCTGCCAAGAACGAATCAGCCGACGCCAAAGGCCTGAAAACTCGCCCACCCGCACGCTACAGCGAGGCCACGCTGCTGGGCGCGATGGAGGGCGCAGGCAAGTTGGTGGAAGACGACGAGTTCCGTGAAGCCATGCAAGAAAAAGGCTTGGGCACGCCCGCTACACGCGCCGCCATCATCGAAGGCCTACTCAACGAAAAATACCTCATCCGCGATGGCCGCGAGATGATTCCCACTGCCAAGGCCTTCCAGCTGTTCACGCTGCTGCGCGGCTTGGGTGTGGAAGAGTTGTCCAAGCCCGAACTCACGGGCGGCTGGGAACACAAGCTCTCGCTCATGGAACACGGCCAACTAAGCCGCGAAGAATTCATGCGCGAAATTGCCGAGATGACCGAGCACATCGTCAAGAAGGCCAAAGAATTTGACCGCGACACCATCCCCGGTGACTACGCCACGCTCAAAACACCGTGCCCCAAATGCGGCGGCGTGGTGAAAGAAAACTACCGCCGTTACGCCTGTGTGGGCAAAGACGGCAGCGCCTCTGACTCCGGCGAAAACGGCGCAGGCTGCGGTTTTTCCATCAGCAAAATTCCGGGCGGGCGCACCTTTGACGCGGCTGAAGTAGAAGAGTTTTTGACCAACAAAAAGATTGGCCCACTCGACGGCTTCCGCTCCAAAGCGGGCTGGCCGTTCACGGCTGAGATCGCACTCAAGTACAGCGAAGAAGACCAAAACTGGAAACTCGAATTCGACTTTGGTGACGACGGTGCAGACTCCGGCGAAATCGTCGAGTTCAGCGATGCAGCACCTTTGGGCAACTGCCCCAAGTGCGGCAGCCCTGTGCACGAACACGGCAGCAACTACGTGTGTAGCAAGGCCGTGCCTACGCACGCGCAAGCCACACCGAGCTGCGACTTCAAGAGCGGCAAGATCATCTTGCAGCAACCCGTTGAGCGTGAGCAAATGACCAAGCTGTTGAGTGAAGGCAAAACCGATTTGCTCGACAAGTTTGTGTCCATGCGTACACGCCGTTCGTTCAAAGCCTTCTTGCAATGGGATGCCGAAGCAGGCAAGGTGAACTTTGCGTTCGAGCCACGCGTGAGCAAGTACCCCGCCAAAGGTGGCAAGACACCCACGACCAACGCGCTCATCAAAGCCGCTGGCAAAAAAGTGCCCGCCAAAACCACCAAGGCCACCAAAGCCAAGGCTGAAAAAGTGGCCAAGCCCAAAGCTCCACGCAAAGTCACCGCGGGCTTCTTGCCCAGTGCAGACTTAGCCAACGTGATTGGCGCAGAAGCCGTGGCCCGCACCGAGGTGATCAAAAAGCTGTGGGACTACATCAAGGCCAACGGCTTGCAAGACGCCACCAACAAACGCGCCATCAATGCAGACGCCAAGCTAAAGCCCGTGTTTGGCAAAGACCAAGTGACCATGTTTGAACTGGCAGGCATTGCTGGCAAACACCTGCGAC
>CAJBHE010000228.1 GCA_903952885.1 uncultured Burkholderiales bacterium | reverse complement strand
GACCCCGCACAAGTGCAGCTGACCGAGTGCCTGAAAGACACCGTGGCCCGCGTGATTCCGTTCTGGAACGAGTCCATGGCCCCTGCCATCAAAGCGGGTAAACGCATCGTGGTGGCCGCACACGGCAACTCGATTCGCGCTTTGATCAAGTATTTGGACGGCATCAGCGACCAAGACATCGTTGGCTTGAACATTCCCAACGGCATTCCGCTGGTGTATGAATTGGACGAAAACCTCAAACCCATTCGCCACTACTACTTGGGCGACGCCGAAGCCGCGGCCAAAGCTGCTGCCTCAGTAGCCACACAAGGCAAAGCCTAATCCTCCCACTTACAGCGCGCCCACTGGGCGCGTTGTATATTGAGCACCTGTCAAATTTGTTATTTCTCGAAGGCCACATGCGTCAAAAATTCAAGATTGCAGGCTGGGTCGCCATCGGCGCCCTGACCGGTGCACTGACCACTGTTTCGCTGCAAACTGCTGCACGCGCCAACATGGCCCCTCTGCCACTGGAAGAATTGCAGCAACTCGCCGCCGTGTTCAGCATGGTCAAGAGCGACTACGTGGAGCCCGTGGACGAGAAAAAACTCATCAGTGACGCGATCACTGGGATGGTGGCCAGCCTTGATCCGCATTCGCAGTACTACGACAAAAAGTCTTTCAAAGAATTCCGCGAAGGCACCACTGGTCGCTTTGTGGGCGTGGGCATTGAGATCACCCAAGAAGAGGGCCTCATCAAAATTGTGTCGCCCATCGAAGGCTCACCTGCATTCCGAGCAGGCATGAAGTCTGGCGACTTGATCACCAAGATTGACGACACCGCTGTCAAAGGTTTGGCTTTGAACGATGCCGTCAAACGCATGCGTGGCGAGCCTGGCACCAAGGTTCTGCTGACCATCTACCGCAAAGACGAAAACCGCACCTTCCCCGTGAACATCATTCGCGAGGAAATCAAAACTCAAAGCGTCAAAGGCAAAGTGATGGAGCCTGGCTACGGCTGGATTCGCCTGAGCCAGTTCCAAGACCGCTCGGTGGACGACTTCACCAAGAAGCTCGAAGAAATCTACAAACAAGAACCCAAGCTCAAAGGCTTGGTGCTTGACCTGCGCAATGACCCAGGTGGCTTGCTGGACGCAGCCGTGGCTGTGTCTGCCGTGTTCTTGCCAGAGAACATTGCCGTGGTGTCCACCAATGGCCAATTGGCTGAGAGCAAGTTTGTTTACAAAGCCTCGCCCGAGTTCTACCGCCGCAGCAGCGGCAACGACCCTGTGGCCCGTTTGCACCAAAACACCAAAGGCATTTACCGCACCGTAGCCTTGGTGGTGTTGGTGAACGAAGGCTCAGCCTCTGCCAGCGAAATCGTGTCGGGTGCCTTGCAAGACCACAAGCGCGCCACGATCATGGGCAGCCAAACCTTTGGCAAAGGCTCGGTACAAACTGTGCGCCAGCTCGGCCCCGATACCGCTTTGAAAATCACTACTGCGCGCTACTACACGCCCAATGGCCGCAGCATTCAAGCCAAGGGCATCGTGCCAGATGTGTTGTTGGACGACACCGCCGAAGGCAGCCCTTACGCCATCTTGCGCATGCGTGAAGCCGACCTGGACAAGCACTTAGAAAGCGGCCAAGGCAAAGACGCCAAAGACGCAGCCAAGGAAAAAGAAAAAGAGAAGGCCCGCGAAGAGGCCATGAAGCGTTTGGAAGAAGAATCCAAAAAGCCCAACAGCGAGCGCCGCCCACCTGAGTTTGGCAGTGACAAAGACTTCCAACTTGAGCAAGCCATCAAGCGCCTCAAAGGCCAACCCGTGTTGGCCAGCAAGACGCAAAGCGAGCGCCCTGCCGATAAAAAAGAAAAATAACTCAACACTGAGTTTGCGGTGAACGACAACCAACTGCTGCGCTATTCGCGCCACATCCTACTTGACGATGTGGGCATCGAAGGCCAGCAGCGCTTGGTTGACAGCCATGTGCTGGTGGTGGGTGCAGGTGGCTTGGGTTCTCCGGTAGCCATGTACTTGGCAGCCAGCGGCGTAGGCCACATCACGATTGCCGACCACGACGTGGTAGACCTCACCAACCTGCAACGCCAAATCGCCCACACCACTGCGCGTGTAGGACACCAAAAAGTAGAGTCCGCCTCGCAAGCCATGCTGGCCCTCAACCCTGAAGTGCGCGTGACCGCGCTGGCCCACAAGCTAGATGCTGCTCAGCTAGACGCCCTCGTACCCACCGTGACCGTGGTGGTGGACTGCTGCGACAACTTTGAAACACGCCAAGCTGTGAACGCGGCGTGCGTGAAACACAAAGTGCCGCTCGTCTCAGGCGCGGCCATTCGCATGGATGGCCAGCTGTCGGTGTACGACGCGCGTGACGACACATCGCCCTGCTATGCCTGCATCTTCCCGCCCGACCAAGCGCCCGAAGAAGTGCTGTGCTCCACCATGGGCGTGATCGCGCCGTTGGTAGGGGTGATTGGCACCATGCAAGCGATGGAAACGGTGAAGCTCATCACTGGCATCGGCTCGCGTCTGACAGGCCGCCTGCAAATGCTCGATGGCCGAGGCATGGAGTGGAACGAAGTGCGCTTGCACCTCAACGCTAGCTGTCCTGTATGCGCTGGGCAACACTAAAAACACGGCAGTTCAGTGCGGCGACGTGGGCAAGTGGCATGACCCAAAGCGTTTCCTGAACCACCTCGGCTGCAACGCCCGCCCATCTGAAAACAAACCTAGGTGCTGCGTTTGCGCCTGCAGCTGCAGCGCCTCATAAGGGCCAGCATTGCTTTTGTAGCTGTACGACCACGCATAGCCCTGCCCCACCATCCAAGCGCCCACATCGTTGCCTTGGCGCGTGAGGTGCGCCAGCAAACGGCCATAGCTGTCGTGCGTGCGGGCCTGCACCTCCACCACTTGGCCTTGCAGGACGGCGTGCAATGCGGCGCGAGACTGAGGTCCCCACGGTTGACAAATCTCTGGGGCATCGATACCCAGCAACCGCACCTTATATGCCTCGCCGCCTTGCAGCGGTTGCACCCACACGGTATCGCCATCGCTCACGTGTGTCACCACGCCGGACCATGCGTGCGCAGACGTGTTGATGCACACGCACATCACCCATGCCAAGGTCAACACATGCCTCACATTCACCATGAGCCACCTCAATGAAAACTGTATTGTCCAAACAAAACACATTCGCAAGGTGACCCAGCCGTTACGATTAGCGCATGCACTCTGCAAAACGCTGGCTCCCGTTTCTCAACTGGCCTAAGCCAACCGCTCAACTTCTCAAGAACGAAGCCTTCGCGGGCCTGAGCGTGGGCCTCATGGTCATTCCTCAGGGCGTAGCGTATGCAGCGTTGGCGGGTATGCCACTCATCACGGGCATTTATGCCTCGCTGTTACCTGCGCTGGTGGCGGTGCTGTTCAGCGCATCGCCGCGTTTGTCGGTGGGGCCCACGGCGCTCACGTCCATCTTGATTGCGGCCTCGCTCAGCGGCATGGCTGCGCCTGGCAGTGCCGATTGGGTCAACCTCACGGTGTGGTTGTCGCTCATGACGGGGTTGTTGCAAGTGGTGTTGGGCTTTGCGCGTTTTGGCTGGCTGCTGAACTTGGTCAGCTCGCCCGTGTTGATGGCGTTCACACAGGGCGCGGGCGTGCTGATCATTTCGTCGCAAATTCCGGCGTTATTGGGTTTTACAAAAGGGTGGTCTACCTTGCTCACAGGTGCGGACATTGATTGGGCCAGCTTGGCGTTTGGCCTGGTCACGCTGGTACTGCTGTTGTTGGCGCGCCGCTGGCGACCCACTTTTCCCACCGTATTGGTGGTGGTGCTGGGCGCGGCGGGTGGGAGCTGGGCGCTGGGGCTTGAGGCATCGGGCACAGCAGTAGTGGGCGCGTTGCCACAGGGCTTGCCTGCGCTGTTTGTGCCAAGCGTCATTGAATGGGACATATTCAAGCAGTTGGTGCTGCCCAGCTTGGTGATCACGCTGGTGAGCTTTTTAGAAACCGCGTCAAGCGCTAAAGTGGACAACGACCGCAGCGGCAAACGCTGGGACCAAAATCAAGACCTGATTGGCCAAGGCTTGGCCAAAGTGGCATCGGGCTTGTGTGGCGCATTTCCCACCAGCTCGTCGTTCAGCCGCTCGGCGCTCAACTTGTATGCGGGCGCGCAATCGGCATGGGCCACCATTTTTTCGGTGGTGGTGATTTTGATCATCCTCTTGCTCTTCACTGCGGTGTTGCAGCCAGTGCCGCAGTCGGTATTGGCGGCCATTGTGGTGGCCGCGGTGTTGGGCCTAATCAAGCCACGCGCATTTGTGCAGCTTTACAACATCAACCGGGTCGAGGCGGCGACGGCGGTGGTGACGTTTGTCATCACCCTGCTTTCGGCCCCACGTTTGTATTGGGGCGTGCTGGCAGGTGTGGTGATGGGCCTGAGCCACTTTTTGCACACGCGCTTGCACCCACGCATCATTGAAGTGGGCCTACACCCCGACGGCAGCCTGCGCGACCGCCACCTCTGGAAGCTGCCGCCCTTGGCGCCTACCCTTTACGCTCTGCGCATGGACGCCGAGCTTGACTTTGCCGCCGCCAGCACCCTAGAGCGCACCGTGATGGAGCACCTCGGTCTTCACCCCACAGTAGCCCATGTCTGCCTATTTGCAATGCCCATCAACCGCATCGACGCCACAGGTGTGGAGAGCCTCGCCAAGCTAGAAGTCATGCTACTTGAGCGCGGCATCAGCTTGCACATCAGCGGCATGAAGCTACCCGTAGAAAGCGTGCTGCGCCGCGCAGGATGCCTGCAAGCGCATGCGGGTCTGCACATGTATCGCACAGATGCGGAGGCGATTCAGCAGCTGCGACAGCTGGAGGCGTTGCCTGCGGATATGGGGTGGTGTATTTGAGCCGTCACGATCCAACCCTCCAGCGGATCACAGTCAGGCAAACCATAGTGCGCGTCACCTGCCTCATGTTGCGCCAGCGCCCACGAGGCTTGCACCATGCACAGCACAGCGTCTAGGCTGTCGCCACTGGCATCGTCCACCAAGGTGTCGTGCTGGGCGTGAGTAAGTTTGAGGCGCAGGCCCAAACGGGTTTGGCCAACCTCGAGTGCTTGCAGCAGTTGTTTGCGGGCGATCAAGCGCTCGGGGGTTTGCTTGGCTTTGTCGTCGCTTTTGTAGGGGGTGTTGCCAATCAGTTCTCGCGCCAGCAGCCCGGGGTAAGCTTCGAGCGCGATGCGTGATGGGTCGGCCAAGTGCAAACGGGGCAGCGTCACGCCAGCCTCAATCAGCAGCGGTGCTCCCGCGTGCAGCATGTAGGCCACGGGCGGATTGACCCACTTCATCGACGGGCTAGAACCCGCAGGTGCGTCTGTGGCGCGGTGCGCAAATTTGCCTCCCACGGGGCGTGGATCACAAAAGGCTTTGAAGGTGTTACGAATCTCGGCTCGGCTGAGTGCGGTGTAGTGCTGTATGCAGGCCAGCCAGTCGGTAGGCCAACCTAGCGTGTCCACCAGCTCACGCGGCAAGCCAAACGGCAAGTCAAAACCGCCCACCCACGCTTGGGGCTGTTTGAGCCAATCGGCAAATGCGGTCAGGGTATCAAACCGAAGCAAGCTTTGCAGCTGCACGCGGCCGACTTTGGCGTGGCCGACAGCCACGACGATGGGTTTGCGTTTGGAGGGGCTGCTGCTGAAGTCGCAGCCAATGAGCGTCATGCCAAATTAATTGGGCTCTGACCCAAATTAGGCACGACCCACGATGGACGCAGTGGCCATCAATTCTTCTAGCAACGCGAAAGACACTTGACCCGACACACCGTAGGGGTCAAGCTCAGGCGTTTCGGAGTACTTCAACACGATGGAGGGGTTGAGTTTGTCAAGACGCACATGGCCCATGGTCCAGCCACCAAATCGACGCTCGGAAATTTCTTCGTAAGCCAAAATCACCACGTCTTGGTGGCGCGGGTCTTTGGCGATGTGGGTGTACAACGCATTCACTTGGTTGCGGCCACCTTCGATGGCTTGCAAATAAATGCCGCCTCCAAAACACAGCACACCGGTGATGCCATTGCTGATGTTGTGCTCGCGTGAGCTGGCCAAGATGGATTCAGTTTCTTCGGCCGTCTCAGGTTGGACGGACCGGCTCACATACAACAGACGAACTAGCATGGCATCAACCTTTAGGAATGAGGGACAAAAATTCGCGGCGCAAGTTGGGGTCTTTCAAAAACGACCCGCGCATGACCGAGTTGAGCATCTTGCTGTCCATGTCTTTCACGCCGCGCCACGACATGCAAAAGTGGCTGGCTTCCATCACGATGGCCAAACCATCAGGCTGGGTTTTGGATTGAATCAAGTCGGCCAGTTGCACCACGGCCTCTTCTTGAATTTGCGGGCGACCCATGACCCATTCGGCCAAGCGTGCGTATTTGGACAAACCAATGACGTTGGTGCGCTCATTGGGCAACACGCCAATCCAAATCTTGCCAATCACGGGACAAAAGTGGTGGCTGCAAGCGCTGCGCACGGTGATGGGGCCGACGATCATCAGCTCATTCAAATGCTCGGCGTTGGGAAACTCGGTGATGGCGGGCGCTGGCACATAGCGGCCTTTGAAGACCTCTTGCAAGTACATCTTGGCCACGCGGCGGGCGGTGTCGCCGGTGTTGTGGTCGTGATCGGTGTCGATCACCAAGCTGTCGAGCACGCCTTGCATCTTGCCTTCGACTTCGTCAAGCAAAGCCTCCAACTCACCGGGCTGAATGAATTCAGCAATGTTGTCATTGGAATGGAAGCGTTTGCGGGAGGCGGCAATGCGCTCGCGAATCTTCACAGAAACCGGCGTGCCTTCAAAGTTGTCTTTTACTGTCATGTGCAAGATGGTATCAGCGAAGCAAAAACCTTATGGAAGCTGACTCAGTATGGCTTGCCCGTCAAAAACACGCCAAAACGCAGCACAGCCGAGGCCAAGGCATCCACCAAGCGCTCCCAAAGGCCACGGTTGAGATAAGCCTGCGGATCCACGCGGGTAGCGCCTTGCGAGATGGCATCCATCAGGCTGGCTTGCAGCGTTTGTGCCAATGTTGGGTTGTGCGCGACCACATTGGCCTCACGCGCCAGCAACAAACTGAAAGGGTCGAGGTTGGACGAGCCCACGGTCAGCCACTTGCCATCCACCACCGCCACTTTGGCGTGCAAAAAGCTGGCGTGGTATTCATGAATTTCCACACCGGCTGCGATCAACTGGCCGTACAACTGACGAGCTGCACGGTAGGGCATTAAGTATTCGTACTGGCCTTGCAACAACAAACGCACACGCACGCCACGACGCGCCGCCGTGACCAGCGCACGGCGCAAACGCAGGCCTGGAAAAAAATACGCACTGGCCAATAGGATGTCGTGGCGCGCTGCCCCAATGGCTTTGCGATAGGTGCGCTCAATGTGAGAACGGTGGCGCACGTTGTCGCGCAACACCAGGTGCGCCTCACCCAGCGCTGGAAAGTGCAAGCTTTGCGATGCCCCGCGCAAGGCATCCATGGCGCTGCTCAGGTCTTGGCTGCGCAGCTCGCGCACGGCCTCGATACGCGACCACAACTGCGTCATGGTGTCGTAGGTGGCCTTTACCAGGGGGCCTTGCAAACTAACGGCGTAGTCAAGTCTGGGCGCTTGTAACAAGCCTTGCACATGCGGATCTAAATAATCATCCAAGATGTTGATGCCACCGCAAAACGCCACCCTGTTGTCCACCACGCACAGCTTGCGGTGTAAACGCCGCCAGCGACTAGGCAGCCAAAAGCCCAGGCCCACAGCGGGCGCAAACACGCGCACTTGCACGCCGGCCGCCGAAAACTGTGTAGCCCACTCAGCAGGCAACTCACCCGTTCCCACACCATCCACCACCATGCGTACCTGAACACCACGCATTGCTGCACGCATCAGCGCATCCGCCACATCGACGCCAGCACCTGCAAAACTAAAAATGTACGTTTCTAGCAACACCTCATGCTGTGCCGCATCCATGGCTTCGACCATGGCCGCAAACAAATCCACACCACCTGTGAGCAGGCGCATGTCGTGTGGATCTGTGGGCGTGCGCATCATGGCGCGTCCCACCCAAACTCCACCAGCAAAGGCAAGTGGTCAGACATGCGCCCCCAAATCGGTCCACGCGGCACCTGCGTGGCCACACGGTGCACGCCACGCGCGTACACATGATCCAGCTGCACCAGCGGCAAACGCGATGGGTAGGTGGGATATTGCTTGTCCACATTGGTGTGTAGGCCGACGTGGGCCATCATGCGCGACACGGCGCTACCCCAATCGTTGAAATCTCCCGCCACCAGCAGCGGCGCAGCAATGGGTACTTCGCGCTCGATGAAGTCGTGCAGCTGCTGCGTTTGACGCAAGCGACTGCCAGGCAACAACCCAAAATGAATGACGATGACGTGCACCTCGCGCTCTTGCACCCGCAGCGTCACATGCAGCAAACCGCGTTGCTCAAGGCGGTGGTCAGACATATCTTCGTGACGCTGCTCTAGCACCGGCCAGCGACTGAGCAGCGCATTGCCATGCTCGCCGTATTTGGTGATGGCGTTGGTGCGGTACACGGGCGTGTAGCCCTCGGGCGCTAAAAAGTCGGCTTGCCCCTGTTCGGGCCAACGCTTGAAGCGGCGGGCTTGTTGGCGGTTGAACGCACGCACTTCTTGCAAGCAAATGATGTCCGCATCAAACTGTTCCACTGCGTGGCC
Source organism: uncultured Burkholderiales bacterium (assembly GCA_903952885.1). Taxonomy (GTDB): domain Bacteria; phylum Pseudomonadota; class Gammaproteobacteria; order Burkholderiales; family Burkholderiaceae_C; genus Limnohabitans. The sequence goes on along the minus strand of CAJBHE010000228.1, from coordinate 3,715 downwards.
GAGGTTGTGAATCTCTAAACGACGGGCGGGCCCGTGGCCTTGCACGCCTTTGTGGATGTTGTAAGTGGCAACTTTGAATGTTTTCATGTTCTGCAGTAAGTTTGCCTCAGCAATGACACTCTGCATCGAAATTCTGCTAAAAAGACGACATGCATCGAAAACTCTCACCTTATTTTTTATCTATGTTCTTGGCACTCCCCTATGTTGTGCATGCGCAGCAAAAGCCAGTGCTTCAGTTAGGCGTCGGCGTTGGCGTTAACCAATACAAGGAATCTGGCCTGATGCAATTACAAGGCCCAGAACTAGGGCTTCATGCGCATGCTTACAAGTTTGCAGCCATGCCTCAGTTGCATTTAGAGGGCGATGTACTCTTAGGACAACAACGCTACACCAGCACAAACACAGGCAGCATGGATGGCGTGCAAAACATTGAAACCCGATGGCGCGCCTTGATGCCCGTCTTTGCGAATAATGGCCATCAGCAAGGCTTGTATGCAGGTCTTGGCATTCACACCTTGTGGAATGACTTACGCGGAAGAACATCGACCAACAGCGGCGGCTACGAACGCAGTGCCACTCAGCTTTGGCTTCCCGTGCGATGGGTGAGTGATTTTTGGGAGTTAGAGGCTGGCATCTTGATAGATGGGCGACACTCCTCCAAACTTTCGCAAGCCAACACAACGCCCCCCAGCCATGACGTGGTGAACACGCAAAAAAAGGGAGCCTACCTGCAAACCAAACTCAATATCCAATTAGACGGACGCCACGCGTTATCACCTTACGTGCGCTACACAGACTTGGGCGATTCTGATGTCGTGAACCGCGCCTACGAACCCGCAAGCAAACGATGGCAAGCTGGTGTAACTTGGCAGTTCACCACACCTTGATCTCCAAGGACTCTGCGATGCTGGCCTCTATGATGCCGCCATGCTCACTCCCCTAGACTGCTTACCCACTTGGCGCGCCGAAAGTGGCGCTGCCGCACCCCGCCGCGTGGTGGCCGCTGACGACACCCTGTCAGCCGACACAGCCTACCGCTTGGCTTGCGAGGGCACGGGCCTGTTGTGGCAAGGTGACTTTCACAACGCACGCCAACTGCTGCAAGCGATGGCACGCCGCACTGAGCGCAAGCCCAAGAAAAGCAAAAAGTCAGAACCCGAAGTAGCACCCCTGCAAGCGTTCAACGCCCACCGCCAAGCGCTGGGCCAACGCGCCCGCATCTTGGCCATGGTCATCGTCCCCATGGAGGGCGACTACACCATCCCCCTGCGCCGCGCACCCGACCTGAAGCTGGCCTGTACCGAGGCCTGGGGCCCAGCCAATGGCCAAGCCTGCATGGTGTCCATGCGCGAGTTGCTGGGCGTGGTGGGCGCGCACGAATGGCGAAAAAACGGCGTCGAAATAGCCGCCTTGGGCGACGCACCCAATAACCGCATTCACCCGCACTACGGGGTGTTCTCGCCCGTGCGTGGCGAGTATGTCGACCTAGTGGCCAACGCGCCCATCAAAGACAAAACCTTGGCCTTCGACATTGGCGTGGGCACGGGCGTCTTGTCGGCAGTATTAGCCAAACGCGGCGTGCAACACATCGTTGCCACCGACCAAGACCCGCGCGCCCTCGCCTGCGCCCGCGAGAACCTGAAACGCCTGCAACGCATCGACAAAGTTGAGTTGGTGCAAACCGACTTGTTCCCCGAAGGCCTTGCCCCGCTGATTGTGTGCAACCCACCGTGGGTTCCAGCGCGCCCCAGCTCTCCCATCGAACACGCGGTGTATGACGAAGGCAGTCACATGCTGCGTGGTTTCCTCAGCGGCTTGCGTGCGCACCTTGCGCCCAAGGGCGAAGGCTGGCTCATCTTGTCAGACTTGGCCGAACACTTGGGGCTGCGCAGCCGCGCAGAGCTGCTGGACTGGATCAGAGAAGCGGGCTTGCAAGTGTTGGGCCGCAGCGACATTAAGCCACGTCACGGCAAAGCCAGCGACGACACCGACCCGCTGCACGACGCACGCGCCAAAGAAGTTACTTCTTTGTGGTGCCTCGCAGCTGCTGCTTGAACCACGCCCACAAGCTAGTTGATGTGGCATGGGTTGACTGAGCCACTTTCACTGGCGGTTCAACAGCAAACGCAACGCGCGCCTGCACAGGCACCTCATCCGCCAACGGTTTGTCTGGCATCACCTCCACAGACTGCAACACTGCCACAGGCGCATCGGTGGCCACCACGGTTTCTTGCCACATGGGCCAAGGGTCTAGGGCCATGTCCATTTGCCTTAAGTCCTCGGTTGGCAGTGCTTTGTCGGCTGCGGCCGTAGGCAAACCCAAGGACTTCAACACAAACTTGTTCACCGCCGCGTTGAACGGCACAGGGTGCGCCGCCCCCACCACCTCCAGCACTTTGGCTTTAGGGAATTCGCGCTGCAAATCTTTCACCTCTTTAGCTGTGCATACGCCCGATTCGCTGCCGTGCACCAAACGCACCGAGCCCTTAAAGTCGCTCAGCAGGTGGCCAAACTTCATGCCTTTCCAGTCCTTGCGGTAGGACAAATCAAAGTGCGTGGGGGACTGCACCGCCAATGCCACGCCGATGCTGACATTCAATTTGTCCGCCATCTCCTCAGGCGTAGGCAAGCGGCCCGCTTTTTTCATGCCGTCATACAAACCGTAAATGGACATCCAAGGCAAATCTAAGCCAATGTCGTTCAGCGTCAAACCGCTGATGTGGTTGCTTGCATCGTGCGCCAAATACATCGCCAAAATACCGCCCATGCTGGTACCCAACACCTCAATGCGCGGGATGGGCTTGCCATCGGACATGAGCTCGGTGCGAATGAAATGCTCAATGTCTTCTAGATACACCTGCATGGTGTAGCCCTTGTCCCCCGCCAGTGGGCTGGAGTCGCCGCGCCCACACAAATCAATACTGACCACGCGCAGGCCGTTCACCCCCTCGGCGTCATGCAGCAGCGAATCAAACGTGGCACGGGTTTCTAAAAGACCAGGCAAACACAGCAACACATGCGGGCTGTTCGCATCACCCACGGCGCTGTAGGCCAAGCGGCGATGAGCCTTGGGAATTTGAAACTGAAGCGCGGGAAATTTAGAGATGGTCATATCGATCAAGCATCCTAGTGGATAGATATTAAGGAATTGAAATATCTTTTTTGTGACACGCTTGATCTGCCATTTCACCTAGGCAAACCGATAAAAAAGGCGCTGTGTGAACAGCGCCTTTGTCGTTTGCACCGAAGTGCAGATAAGCCAAAGCTTTAAGCCTTGGCTGCGTCCAAGTTGCGCAAGCGAATGTGCAATTCGCGCAACTGCTTCTCGTCCACTGGGCTGGGGGCTTGGGTGAGCAAACACTGAGCGCGTTGGGTCTTGGGAAACGCAATCACGTCGCGGATAGATTCAGCGCCGGTCATCAAGGTGACGATGCGGTCCAAACCGAAGGCCAAGCCACCGTGAGGAGGCGCGCCGTATTGCAGAGCGTCGAGCAAGAAACCGAACTTGAGCTGTGCTTCTTCAGGTGTGATCTTCAAAGCATCAAACACTTTTTGTTGCACGTCAGCACGGTGGATACGCACCGAGCCGCCACCCATTTCCCAACCGTTCAAAACCATGTCGTAGCCCTTGGAGATGCACTTCTCGGGCGCGGTGACCATCCAATCTTCGTGGCCGTCTTTTGGCGCAGTGAAGGGGTGGTGCACGGCGGTGTAG
>CAJBHE010000227.1 GCA_903952885.1 uncultured Burkholderiales bacterium | reverse complement strand
GTATTGGACCTTGGGCAACACGCCGTTCGCGCGTGAGGCGGTATACGCCGAATTGGTGCACGTAGGCATCAGCCCGGACCAGCAGGGTGCATTGACCGATGCAACGCTCAGTGGTTGGGCGCTGGGGGATGAGCGTTTTGTGGCCGATTTGCAGTCGCAAACCGAACGACGCTTGGTCAAAACCAAGGCAGGACGGCCGTTTAGCAAGGGTAAAAAACCCGTCCCCAATTAAATAATTGTCAAAATCGAGATCCAATTAATTGGGTTCTGACCCTAATTAATTTTCTTGGCATAGATGCTGCAATGCAGTATTCTTCTCGTCCCGCTGAATTTTTGAGGAATGCGCATGTCCACGGATGCCGATCAAGCACAACTGCAATCTCAGGGTTTGTACGACCCATCTAACGAACACGATGCCTGTGGCGTGGGCTTTGTGGCTCACATCAAGGGTCAAAAGAGCCACGCCATCGTGGGTCAAGCGCTCAAAATTTTGGAAAACCTCGACCACCGTGGTGCTGTGGGTGCTGACGCACTCATGGGCGACGGCGCAGGTATCTTGATTCAATTGCCCGATGCTTTGTATCGCGAAGAGATGGCCAAGCAAGGCGTTGCCTTGCCTCCACTCGGCGAGTACGGCGTGGGTATGGTGTTCTTGCCCAAAGAAAGCGCTTCGCGCTTGGCTTGCGAGCAAGAACTCGATCGCGCTGTCAAAGCCGAAGGCCAAGTGTTGTTGGGCTGGCGCGATGTGCCGGTCAACCTCGATATGCCCATGTCACCTCGCGTGCGTGAAAAAGAGCCAGTCATTCGCCAAATCTTCATCGGTCGCGGCAACGACGTGATCGTGCAAGACGCACTCGAGCGCAAGCTGTACGTCATCCGTAAAACAGCCAGCGCCGCGATTCAAAACCTGAATCTCAAGCATGGCAAAGAGTATTACGTGCCTAGCATGTCTAGCCGCACCATCATTTACAAAGGCTTGTTGCTGGCCGACCAAGTCGGTACTTATTACCTCGACTTGACAGACGAGCGCTGCGTGTCTGCCCTCGGCTTGGTGCATCAACGCTTCTCGACCAACACCTTCCCAGAGTGGCCATTGGCTCACCCCTACCGCTATGTGGCGCACAACGGTGAGATCAACACCGTTAAAGGTAACTACAACTGGATGAAGGCCCGCGAAGGCGTGATGTCTTCCCCCGTGTTGGGCGACGACCTGCAAAAGCTCTACCCCATCAGCTTCGCTGACCAGTCCGACACCGCCACATTCGACAACTGCCTCGAGTTGATGACGATGGCTGGCTACCCCATCAGCCAAGCCGTGATGATGATGATCCCCGAGCCATGGGAAAACCACACCACCATGGACGAGCGCCGCAAGGCCTTCTACGAATACCACGCCGCGATGTTGGAGCCATGGGACGGCCCAGCTTCAATCGTGTTCACCGATGGCCGCCAAATCGGCGCGACGCTGGACCGCAACGGCTTGCGTCCTTCACGCTACTGCATCACCGACGACGACATGGTCATCATGGGTTCTGAGTCTGGCGTGTTGCCCGTGCCTGAGAGCAAGATCGTTCGTAAGTGGCGTCTGCAGCCCGGCAAGATGTTCTTGATCGACCTTGAACAAGGTCGCATGATCGACGACGAAGAACTCAAAGCTGGCCTGACCAACACCAAGCCTTATAAGCAGTGGATTGAAAACGTCCGTATCAAGCTCGACGACGTCAAAGGCCACGAAGGTGAAACCGCCAAGGCCAGCGATGTGTCTTTGCTCGACCGTCAACAAGCTTTCGGCTACAGCCAAGAAGACATTAAGTTTTTGATGGCTCCTATGGCCATCAACGGCGAAGAAGGCATCGGCTCGATGGGTAACGACAGCCCCTTGGCTGTGTTGTCTAGCAAAAACAAACCGCTGTACAACTACTTCAAGCAGTTGT
>CAJBHE010000226.1 GCA_903952885.1 uncultured Burkholderiales bacterium | reverse complement strand
GGATGCTGGCAATGATTTCGGCCTTGTAATGCTCACCCATGCCTTTGAAATAAGCCACAGCTTCATCGCGTGGCAACACGCGGCGCACCACAGTTTCGTCTTTGTTGGCCAACTCGGTCATGCGCTTTTCGATGGCCACCAAGTCTTCAGGGGTGAAGCCGCGGGTGAATGAGAAGTCGTAGAAAAAGCCATCATCAATCACAGGACCAATAGTCACTTGTGCTTCTGGGTACAGCTCTTTCACCGCATAGGCCAACAAGTGGGCGGTGGAATGACGAATCACCTCCAAGCCTTCGGCGTCTTTGGCAGTGATGATGGCCAAGCTCGCGTCGCTATTGATGGTGAAGCTGGTGTCCACCACCTTGCCATCGACCTTGCCAGCCAAAAGCCGCCTTGGCCAAACCAGCGCCAATCGACGCGGCCACTTCGGCCACGGTCACGGGGCCTGTAAATTCACGTTGCGAACCGTCGGGAAGAGTAATCTGAACCATGAGTCTTCAATTAAAAAAGCGCGGCATCAGCCGCGCTTGGAATGAGTGTCTAAACGCTAAGAGCGGATTTTACGCCGCCTTAGCATTTAACTCAGCAGTCGATCAGTGGAACTGCTCTTCTTCCGTTGAACCGGTAAGAGCTTTCACAGAGGATGTTCCGCCTTGAATCACGGTGGTCACGTCGTCGAAATAACCTGCGCCCACTTCTTGCTGGTGTGACACGAAGGTGTAGCCTTGATCGCGTGCGGCGAACTCAGGCTCTTGCACCATGTTGACGTAATGCTTCATGCCTTCGCCGTTGGCATATGCATTGGCGAACTGGAAGGTGTTGTACCAGTTGATGTGGATACCAGCCAAGGTGATGAACTGGTACTTGTAACCCAATGCTGACAAGTCTTCTTGGAACGAAGCGATTTGGCTGTCGTTGAGGTTCTTCTTCCAGTTGAAAGAAGGTGAGCAGTTGTAAGACAACAGCTTGCCTGGGCATGCAGCGTGCACCGCTTGTGCGAATTCGCGAGCGAAGCCGATGTCTGGCACGCCTGTTTCGCACCACACCAAGTCAGCGTAGGGAGCGTATGCAACGCCGCGACTGATGGCTTGTTCCAAACCGTTTTTGACGCGGTAGAAACCTTCTTGCGTGCGCTCACCTGTCAAGAATGGCTTGTCGTTGGCATCATGGTCAGACGTGATCAAGTTAGCGGCTTCAGCATCGGTTCGGGCCAACACGATGGTGGATGTACCCATGACGTCAGCAGCAAAACGTGCAGAGATCAATTTTTCGCAAGCTTCTTGTGTTGGCACTAACACTTTGCCGCCCATGTGACCGCATTTCTTCACTGCAGCCAATTGGTCTTCGAAGTGAACGCCAGCAGCGCCAGCAGAGATCATGTTCTTCATCAATTCGAAAGCGTTCAACACGCCACCGAAACCGGCTTCAGCATCGGCCACGATGGGCAAGAAGTAGTCGATGAACTCTTTGTCGCCTGGGTTGATGCCACGGCCCCATTGGATTTCGTCAGCGCGTTTGAATGTATTGTTGATGCGGCGAACCATGGTTGGCACAGAGTCATACGCATAGAGCGATTGGTCTGGGTACATGGTTTCAGATGTGTTGCCGTCAGCAGCCACTTGCCAGCCTGACAAATACACAGCTTCCAAACCAGCTTTGGCTTGTTGCATAGCTTGACCCGCAGAGATCGCGCCGAATGCGTTGACGTAGCCTTTCTTAGCGCCGCCATTGACTTTTTCCCACAGCTTTTCCGCACCGCGCTTGGCGAGTGTGTGCTCGATAGGCATGCTGCCGCGCAAACGCACGACGTCAGCAGCAGAGTAACCACGCTTCACACCTTTCCAGCGTGGGTTAGTTGCCCAGTCTTTTTCAAGGGCGGCGATTTGTTGTTCGCGGCTGAGTTGTTCGTTCAGTGATTGAGGCATGGTTCACTCCAGTTGTTTAAGTGGTTGTTGATGGATCAACTATAAGTCTTATAGAAGAGTGAATAAATGTCTTATGTCTTATATAAGAATTTATTTTTACTCAATCAAAACAAACACTTACAGAAAATATTCCGAGATATGAAATTCTATTTCTCATATCGAGAAAAAATATTGCGGTGCAGCAAGCACTTATTTCACAATTCAAAATTAATTTTCATGAAATTAACGACTTTAAATTAGACACTGCCGTGCATGCAAGCCATGCAATTGGTGCAGACAAAAACACCTCATGAAAAACAACATTTACCAATGAAACATTCGTTTTCACTTGGAAAGAACTTCGTTCTCAATTAGCATCCGCAATGCTCTAGATCGATATCTCTAAGGGCTTGCAAACAAACACTTCTAGAAGGAAAACAACCATGGCAACTGCAAAGAAAGCTCCGGCTAAAAAAGTGGCAGCAAAGAAAGCTGCTCCAGCAAAAAAAGTAGCAGCGAAAAAAGCTGCACCTGCTAAAAAAGTAGCGGCTAAAAAGCCTGCTGCTAAAAAAGCAGCCCCAGCAAAGAAAGCGACTGCCGCCAAAAAGCCAGTAGCCAAAAAAGTGGCTGCTAAGAAGGTTGTCGCAAAGAAAGCCCCAGCTAAAAAAGCACCCGCCAAAAAGGCGCCTGCTAAAAAGCGCACGCCTAACGCTGCGTTCATGAAAGCCCTCACACCTAGCGCCGCTTTGGCTGCTGTGATTGGCCACGCGGCAGTGCCACGCACTGAAGTCGTGAGCAAGATGTGGACGTACATCAAAAAGCACGGCCTGCAAGACAAAGTCAACAAGCGCAACATCAACGCCGACGACAAGCTCAAACAAGTGTTTGGCAAAGCCCAAGTCACCATGTTTGAGTTGGCTGGCTTGATCGGCAAGCACCTGAAGTAATTCAGGCACTGCCTCAAGAAAAAAGGGACCTCACGGTCCCTTTTTTATGGCCAGCACATGTCGATCAAACCTGCACAGTTCTACGCCCTACCCCTAGCGCCACGACCACACTGAGCATCAACACGACAGCGGCGCCTAACAAGGTGGCACCGTACCAGCCGTGATCCATGAACACACCAAAGATCAACGGTGAAATGGCAAAACCCGTGTCCAGCCCCGAATACACCATGCCATACACGCGACCTGTGGCCCCCTTGGGTGTGGCTTTCTTGATCATCATGTCGCGCGAGGGGCCGCCGACGCCAATGGCCAAACCCGTGGCGGCCAAGATGACCATGGTGAGCTCTGCACTCAACCACCCACTGCCACACAAGGCCATGCAGATGGCACCTGCAGTCATACAGCCCGCCACCACCTTGTCACTCTGGCTAGGCCAACGTGCAGCCACAAAGCCGCCCACAAACATGCCAGCTGCGGCGCACAGCATGTAAGCCGTCAAGGTGAAAGTGGCTGCTTCAAAGGTGACGTGGTGCAGTGCTTGCAGAATAGACACAGCAAAACTTTGCACCACTGCCAAGGTCATGGTGGAGAGCAAGAAAAAACCAAAGCACCACCACACCACGGGAATTTTTAAAAAATCCAACTTGCTGGCATCTCCCGCCGAGGAGTTGTGGCTCACCATATCCGCGTGCAGTAAATCTCGCTGCCACAGCAACACGGCCAAGATAGCGACAAACAACAAGGCCGCACACACATAGGCCGTGCGCCAATCAAATACAGCACTCAAGCCCACCATGAATACTGGCGCAAGCGCCCACCCCAAATTGCCCGTGAGTCCGTGCGCACTGAAGGCATAACCCAAACGGGGTGCAGACACTTTTTGATTGAGGATGGTGAAGTCCACTGGATGAAACGAGCAGTTACCCAACCCCAGCAACGCAGCACCCAACATCAAACCCACGTAACTCTTGGCGACAGACACTGCCATGCAACCCCCAGCCATGAGTAACAAGGCTACAAACAACACAGGCCGTGCACCCAAACGATCCACCACAAAACCTGCGGAAGCTTGGCCAATGCCAGAGACAACGAAAAACACCGTCATCAAAAAGCCTAACTCCGAATAGCTCAAACCAAAGGTGGTGATGAACACGGGAAACATGAGCGGCAACAACAGGTGCGAAAAATGCGAGCTGGCGTGTGCAATGCCTACCAAGCCAATAACGGCAGCGTCATCGCGCCAAGGGTTGGATAAAGGGTTAAGAGTTGTCATAAAAAGCGCAGCAGAAACGATGAAGCATCCTAACTGCTGCGCTTTTTTAAGTCATCCGACAAGGAAACAAGCCCCCAAGTACCAAAAGGGGCACGCGATATCACCTAGCGTTTGTCAAGGCAATGCTTTGCTGAACGCAAATTCGCCAGGTGCACGCACAGGGTCGACACTCACTGCAATCGTGTCTTTAGGCAAAAACTTGCCTTCCAACAACAATTTCGACAACGGGTTCTCAATGCGCTGCTGAATCGCACGCTTCAAAGGTCGTGCGCCAAACACGGGGTCAAAGCCAACCTTGGCCAACTCGGCCAAAGCGGCGGGTGACACATCGAGCATCAAATCCATCTTGGTCAAACGGGTCGCCAAAATTTTGAGCTGAATGCCCGCAATGCTGGCAATGTGCTCAGCATCTAAGGCATGGAATACCACCGTCTCGTCTATGCGGTTCAAAAACTCAGGGCGAAAGTGCGACTTGAGTTCGTCCCACACCGCGTCTTTGATGTCTTGCGGGTCTTGGCCCACCATGCTTTGGATGATGGGTGAGCCGATGTTGGACGTCATCACGATGACGGTATTTTTAAAGTCAACGGTGCGGCCTTGGCCGTCGGTCAAGCGGCCATCATCTAGTACTTGCAATAAGATGTTGAACACATCGGGATGAGCCTTTTCCACCTCATCGAGCAACAACACACTGTAGGGTTTGCGACGCACAGCCTCGGTCAAATAACCGCCTTCGTCGTAGCCCACATAGCCAGGAGGCGCACCCACCAAGCGGCTCACCGAGTGCTTCTCCATGAACTCGCTCATGTCGATGCGAATCATGTGGTCTTCGCTGTCAAACAAGAAGCCCGCCAAAGCCTTGCACAGCTCAGTCTTACCCACGCCGGTTGGGCCGAGGAACAAGAACGACCCCGTAGGACGGTTAGGGTCGCCTAAGCCTGCACGCGAGCGGCGAATGGCGTTAGCCACCGCGGTGATGGCCTCTTCTTGGCCCACCACACGGTCGTGCAACTTGTCTTCCATTTGCAAGAGTTTGTCGCGCTCGCCTTGCATCAGCTTGGACACAGGAATGCCCGTGGCGCGCGCTACGACTTCGGCAATTTCTTCAGCGCCCACTTGCGTGCGCAACAAACGATGGCCACCTGCGGCCGTTGTCTTGCCACTTTCCCGGGCGTTGGCTTCTTTCATGCGCTTTTCAAGCTCGGGCAATTTGCCATATTGCAGCTCGGCCACTTTGTTGAATTCGCCCTTGCGGGTGAGTTCTTCAATCTGGTGGCGCAAACGGTCAATTTCTTCTTTGAGTTGCGCACCGCCGTAGGCGGATGATTTTTCAGCTTTCCAGATTTCATCCAAATCGGCGTACTCTTTGCCAATTTTGTCAATCTCTTCTTCGAGCAACTCCATCCGCTTTTGCGAGGCTTCGTCTTTTTCTTTGCGCACGGCTTCGCGTTCAATCTTGAGCTGAATCAAGCGACGGTCGAGCTTGTCCATCACCTCAGGCTTAGAGTCGATTTCAATTTTGATTTTGGCTGCAGCCTCATCAATCAAATCAATCGCTTTATCTGGCAAGAAGCGGTCGGTGATGTAACGGTGGCTCAACTCGGCCGCGGCCACAATGGCAGGGTCGGTGATCTCCACACCATGGTGCAATTCATACTTTTCTTGCAAGCCTCGCAAAATGGCGATGGTGGCTTCGACCGTCGGTTCACCCACAATGATTTTTTGAAAACGACGCTCCAGGGCCGCATCCTTTTCGATGTATTTGCGGTATTCGTTGAGCGTGGTGGCCCCCACGCAGTGCAGTTCGCCACGCGCCAACGCGGGCTTGAGCATATTGCCAGCATCCATCGCGCCATCGGCCTTTCCTGCGCCCACCATGGTGTGCAGCTCGTCGATGAACACAATGGTTTGGCCTTCGTCTTGCGCCAATTCTTTGAGCACGCTTTTCAAGCGCTCTTCAAACTCACCCCGGTATTTCGCCCCTGCCAGCAAAGCGGCCATGTCGAGCGACAACACGCGCTTGCCTTTGAGCGAGTCAGGCACCTCACCCGCCACGATGCGTTGGGCCAAGCCTTCGACGATGGCGGTCTTGCCAACACCTGGCTCGCCAATGAGCACGGGGTTGTTTTTGCTGCGACGTTGCAGCACTTGAATGGCACGACGAATTTCATCGTCACGGCCAATCACGGGGTCGAGCTTGCCTTGGCGAGCTCGCTCGGTCAGGTCCATGCAGTATTTTTTCAGCGACTCACGCTGGCCTTCGCTCTCGGCGTTGTCCACTTTTTGGCCGCCTCGCACAGCCGTAACCGCCGCCTCTAACGATTTACGATTCAACCCGTTTTGTGTAGCCAATTTGCCCCAGTTGCCTTTGTTGTCGCACATGGCAAGCAAGAACAATTCGCTGGCCACAAACTGATCGCCGCGCTTGATGGCTTCTTTTTCAGCCGCTTGAATCAAGGACACGGTGTCGCGCCCCACTTGCACCTGCTCTTGACCTTCAACCTTAGGCAAGCGATTCATCGCGTCTTCTGCAGCCGACAACAAACCGGACACGTTAGCTCCCGTGCGCTGCAACAGCGACTTGGGGCCATCGTCTTGGCGCAGCATGGCGACCAACACATGGGAAGGTTCGATGTAGGCGTGGTCGCCTCCGAGGGCAAGCGACTGAGCGTCGCTCAAAGCTTCTTGAAACTTGGTGGTGAGTTTGTCAACGCGCATGGAAACTCCGAGATATTGAATGAATTGATAACTGAGGCTGTTGCCTGCTATTTCAAGTGGCAGCCCATCAAGCAACCTTGACATAGGTCAAAGCACAACGTATTCAACCATCGGCCCACACATCTGTCAGTGCGGTGGCGCACACCTTTAATGCGGCGTGGTGTTGATCGCTTCAATGCCCCAGCGGGCCAGAGCTTGGTCGTCGCTCACGCGGGCATCGACCCAGCGCGAGCCTTCGGGCGTGACTTCTTTTTTCCAAAATGGCGCTTGGGTTTTGAGGTAATCCATCAAAAACTCGCAGGCCTTGAAGCTCTCGCCCCGGTGTGCGGAAGTGACCGCCACAAACACAATTTGGTCTTCTGGGAGCAACAAACCCACGCGGTGAATGACGCGGGCGGCAAAGATATCAAAACGCTTTTTGGCCTCGTCCATCATGGCCGAAATGGACTTCTCGGTCATACCGGGGTAGTGCTCTAGTTCCATGCTGGCCACAGAGCTGCCATCGTTTCGCTCACGCACCGTGCCCAAGAAGCAACACACCGCCCCAACGCGGGTATCTCCCGCACGCAAAGTGGCGAGTTCGTGGCTGATATTAAAGTCTTGGGTTTGGATGCTGACGGTGAATGACATGGTTTACCTTTCGGTCTAACCGCCGGTGACAGGTGGAAAGAAAGCAACTTCGCAGCCTTCGCTCAAAGCAGCCGACTCTTCGCTCAAATCTTGATTCAAAGCCATGCGCACGGCGCGGCCATGGGCCAGCACTTCGGCATATGCACCACCGCGTGCAATCAGCTCATCACGCAAAGCTTTGAGCGTAGCAGCTTGTGTGCACACGCGTTCGCTGCCCTGCCCGATGGCTTCACGAATGGAGGCAAAGTACTTGAGGTTCACGTTGTAGGTTTCGCTCATGCCAGCCACTCCGCAAAAGAAATAAATCGAACGGTATCGCCTTTGGCAATGGTTTGCCCAGCGGGGTTATCCACCACGCCATCACCCCACACGGCAGAGGTGAGCACACCTGAGCTTTGGTTAGGGAACAAATCTAGGCCACCTTTGGCATTGCGTTTGACACGCAAAAATTCGCGGCGCTTGTCGGCGCGGGGCCAATCAAAATTCGCTTGCATCTCTGTGCGTGTGATGTCAGTTTTGGTGACGCCTTGCAAGGCCAACACAAACGGACGCACCAACAACAAGAAGGTGACAAAGCTAGACACAGTGTTACCGGGCAGGCCCATGAAGTGGCAAGCATTGCTTGCTGCACCACGGTTCACCTTGCCATACGCAAAGGGTTTGCCGGGCTTGATGGCCAGCTGCCACAAGTTCAACTCGCCCAAGCTTTCAACAGCTGGCTTGATGTGATCTTCTTCACCCACCGACACACCGCCGCTGGTCAAAATCAAATCGTGGTGCTGAGCGGCATCACGCAAAGCGGCGATGGTGGCCTCGCGCTTGTCGGGCACAATGCCAAGGTCAGT
>CAJBHE010000225.1 GCA_903952885.1 uncultured Burkholderiales bacterium | reverse complement strand
TAGCCCTCGCCTTGCTGAAAGTCAGTAGGGGCCACAGCAAAGCCGAGCCACATACCCACCAGCATCAGTACGGTAGCCAGAACCGCAAACCAAGGCCACGCTTTGCCCGCCAACCCATAAAAAGTCTGTGGTGCAGCGAAATAAAACCAATTGATACTTTTCATTCCAACGCGATCCTTAAAGCCGCCGCACATGCAAACGGGCTGAAAAATGCCGCAGGCAACAGCATGGCCATCAAAATCGACAAATGCGCTTCTGCGCCCAAACCACTGGCTTGCGCCTCCACAGCACCAGCGCCAAACACCAGCACAGGAATGAACAAAGGCAATACCAAAAGCGACAACAACACACCACCACCGCGGACACCCAAAGTCAACGCAGCACCAATGCCGCCCAACAAAGACAAAACAGGAGTGCCCAACAACAGGGCCAAAGTGAGGGTCATCAGGGCATCGGTCGAGAGGTCAAATTGCAGCCCTAAAACTGGGGCCAATAATACCAACGGCACTCCTGACACCAGCCAATGCGCCAAGAGTTTGGCACTGATCAGTAAGGGCATTGGCGTAGGTGATAAAGCCATTTGCTCGAGCGTGCCATCGCGGTAATCGGCCTCAAACAAACGCTGCAAAGCCAACATGCTCGACAGCAGCGCACCCACCCACAAAACGCCGGGTGCAACCAATCGCAAGGTGTTGAGCTCAGGACCAATGCCCAGCGGAAACAACGCAGCAACCACCACAAAGAAAAACACGGCCGTCAGCACCTCGCTCTTGCGGCGCATCGCCAAGAGCAAGTCGCGCCTCAGCACGGCCATGAATGCGCCGCCGCTCATACCAGGCCTTTCAATTGGTAGGTTTGCACATCCATTGGCAAGCCGTTAGAAGGGATAAGCACCACGGGCTGGTGGCTGGTGAACAGCACCATGCCACCGTTAGCCACATGCTCGGCCAGCAAGCCACGAAGTCCGTCGACCGCTTTCACGTCCAAAGCCACAAACGGTTCGTCCAACACCCACAGCGGCGCTTGGCTGGCCAGCAAACGTGCCAGCGCAGTGCGGCGCCTTTGGCCTTGCGACATCACGCGCAGCGGCAAATGTTCGCGCCCGCGCAGGCCCATGCGTACCAAAGCTACCATGGCTTGTGCCTCACTGAGCGTGCGACCCGACACAGCGGCATCTGACATGAGATTTTCTAAAGCCGTCAGCTCTTCTTTGAGCGACAAGCCGTGGCCCAAATAAAACAAGGATGAACGAAAGGCAGCCGCGTTTTGCTGAATGGTTTTATCGTGCCAGCACACTTCGCCCGCATCCGCAGGCGACAAGCCACACACAATGCGCAGCAGGCTGGTTTTGCCCACGCCGTTGTCACCCTCAAGGTGCAAGGCTTGGCCCGCATTCAGCTCGAAGCTGACGTCGGCAAACAGCGGCTTGTTGCCACGGCTACAAGAGAGGTTGGAGACGCGCAGCATGGTTAAATGAAGGTCCCTGCGCAGGTCAGCACTTGGCCACCCGTGCTCATTTTGAAACGCGCAATGCCTGCGCTGCGGGTGGTGTTGACACCGCCGAGGTCGAGCTTGCGCACGCCGCGCTCGCGCAACGCTTCAATGCCTTTCCACAAAATCAGATTGTGGGCATGCAAGTCGCGGCCGGCATCACTGGTCCAACCCACTTGGTAGGTCGCAGCTTCGCCATGGATCAAAAACATCATGCCCGCCACACGGTCGCGGCCCACATCGGCGCGCATGGTCAAAATGGTTTTGGCCGGTTGTTGGCGCGAGGGCACATACAAGTCGAAGAAGTGCAAGGGCAATCCATGCAAGCCGCGCTGCTCGCGCTGCTGCATTTCGGCATCCAACAACCAACGGTATTGGCCCGCATTCGTGCCCACGCGGTGGATGGTGAGCTCAGAGCTTTCAGCGCCACCCAAGCGGTGACGCCAGCGCTTGTCGAGCTGAGCGCGCAACTCGTCCATCGACAACGTGAGGTCAAGCATCACGGTGCTGTGCCCTGTCATCACACGACGCCAGCGTGAAAGGCCTAACCCAGGGCCTTGTGCTTCCAGCGGTGTGAATGCGACCACGCGCAAATTGTTCAGAGGAATGGTTTTCTTAAGCGCTTTGTAAACGCGCGCCTTGTCTGCGCCCGAGAGCGTTTGCAGCCACACTGGTCCCAGCGAGCAGAGCGCCATGTGGGCCAAGCCACCTGCCAATCGACGCAAAATGAATTGCGCCAAAGCCACGGGTGCGCCATCTTGCTCAACCAACGCGCGCAACACACCCACGCCCAGCGTTTTCATGCATGCGCCATACGCCCAGTCTTGCTGCAAAGGTGCGGCGGCTGTGGCATGGTGTGCGTCCCATTCGGGATAGCTCAGGGTGTCCCAGTTGACTTTCATGCGCCTAAAATCCTTGCACCATGATTAACAAACTTCGCCTTCGCCGCCAAGCTCAGACCGTGATGGGCCACCGCTTGGAAGAACCCCGCCTCACGCTGGTGTTTGTGCTGTGGGTGTTTGTGTACGTAGGGTTGCCGCTGCTGGCTATCAGTAGCTTGGTGGATTTTCTCATTCAGCAAATCACTGGTAACTGCACCGGTTTTTGGTGCTGGTTTTAAACACTGAACCATCGTTGTTTGCACAACCTTAACGGGGCATGCCGCAAGGCCCGGTGATGTTGACGCGAACTTTTTTGCCCATGTAAGTGGTGTCAGTGAAAGCCGTCACGATCACCGTGGCTTGCTCAATGCGAATCTCAGACTCTGCGCCCGTGACCTTGTGCTTGCGAAACGCTCCCATTTCTCTAGGTGTCGTTAAGTTTTTGCCCGTGAACTCTTCGGTGGCCAGGCTGTTGGCAACCAACACATAAGGCTCGGGACCATTCATCTTCAAGAAGATATTTTTGCCCATCGATTGAATTTCAATCACCACTTTTTGAGGCTTGACCTTGAGGTCATCCATCGCTGGAATGACGCCCTCCACCTCGCAAGGCATTTTGAAAGTCTGGGCAAATGCGGGCGTGCCAAGCAAAGCCACAGCACACAGTACGGCTTGTAGCAAACAGGTGGAGTTCATGGTCATGGTTCACATTCTAAGAAGACTGAGAGGACGTATCGGTCTTGTGGTGCGACACGCGCTGTGCGCGATAAATACCTGAATGGCCCGAACAGACATAGCTCATCACACACGCCAGCGCCGCAAAGACGCCGGTCTCTGCCCCAAACAACTCCATGGCCATCAGCGTGGAGGCAATGGGGGTGTTGGCAGCCCCTGCGAACACAGCCACAAAACCCACTGCGGCCAGCAATGCAAAAGGCGCATCCAGCAACGGAGCTAAGGCATTGCCCAACGTCGCGCCAATGTAGAACAAAGGCGTCACTTCACCGCCCTTAAAGCCAGAGCCCAGTGACGCAATGGTGAACGCCATCTTGCCCAAAAAGTCAGTGGGCGCAAGTGGATGGGCAAATGCCTCCACCATCACGGGAATGCCCAAACCGATGTAGCGGTCAAAGCTTCCCCACATCACCACTGCGGCTATCACTGCGCCACCTAGCAAGGGGCGCAGTGGTGCGTAGGCGATGTGCTTTTTCATCACGCCACTCAACGCGTGCGTGCCATCGGCAAACAACTTGCCCGTCAAACCAAAAACCGCGCCAGCCACCACCATAGCGACCAACAACCAAACCGTGATTGGTGGCACCCAGCCCACTTCGTAATGCGTGTGTTGCACACCCCACATCAGGCCTACTTGGTCGGCCACCACAGCCGCGATGACGCAAGGCAGCAAAGCGTCTAGACGAATGCGGCCAATGGCCAGCACCTCTAGCGCAAACAACGCGCCCGCCAGCGGCGTACCAAACACAGAGGCAAAGCCTGCGCTGATACCCGCCATCAACACCATGCGGCGATCTGCTGTGTTGAGCTTGAAAATATGTGTGAGCTGGTCGGACAATGCGCCGCCCATTTGCACCGCCGTGCCTTCACGCCCCACCGATGCGCCAAATAAATGCGACACCACCGTGCTGACCAACACAAAAGGAGCCATACGCAGAGTCACTACTTTTTGGGGGTCGTGAATTTCGTCAATCAACAAGTTGTTGCCGGCCTCAACGTGCTGACCGAACTTGAGATACACCCACCCCACCATGAAACCCGCCACGGGCAAACCCCAAATCAACCAACGGTTGGCTTCGCGGGTTTGGGTGGCCCAGTCGAGGCAGAAGAGGAAAAGAGCTGAGGCTGAGCCAGCAAGTGCGGCGACCAGTGTTGCCAAAACTACCCACTTTGCCACGTAGCGGAGGAGGTCTAGCTTGGAAAATTGCTCAAGATGCGGCATCTGTCGCCCCGTAAGACTGACATCCGAATATGAAAAAAGCCGTTCGCTGACGAACGGCTTTTTAGGGTGCTTGTTAGGCTTGGCGGAGAAGGAGGGATTCGAACCCTCGGTAGGGTCGCCCCTACGCTTGATTTCGAGTCAAGTACATTCGACCACTCTGCCACTTCTCCTGATTCGGTGTCGTTTGTCGAAGGCCCCATTCTATCAGGGGCGAAGCTCAGCCAAGCCCCCCATATAGGGGCGCAGCGCTTCAGGCACGCGCACACTGCCATCGTTTTGTTGGTAGTTCTCAAGCACTGCTACCAAAGTGCGGCCCACGGCGAGGCCTGAACCGTTCAAGGTGTGCACAAGCTCGTTCTTGCCTTGGGCATTTTTGAAACGCGCTTGCAAGCGGCGCGCTTGAAAGGCGTCGCAGTTGGACACCGAGCTGATTTCACGGTAGGTGTTTTGCGCAGGCAGCCACACTTCAAGGTCGTGTGTCTTGGTTGCGCCAAAGCCCATGTCGCCTGTGCAGAGCAACATCACGCGGTAAGGTAAGCCCAGCTTTTGCAACACAGCTTCGGCATGGCCTGTCATTTCTTCCAAGGTCTCGTCGCTCTTGTCGGGGTGTACGATTTGCACCATCTCGACTTTGTCGAACTGGTGCTGGCGAATCAAGCCACGTGTGTCACGGCCTGCGCTGCCGGCCTCGGAACGAAAGCAGGGTGTGTGCGCCGTGAGCTTGATGGGCAATTCATTTTCCGCTAACACCACGTCACGCACGAAGTTGGTCAATGGCACTTCGCTGGTGGGAATCAAATACAACGCTGCGCTCTCGCTGGCCGCTTCACCTTCTTGACCGCCCTTCTTGGCGGCAAACAAGTCTTCTTCAAACTTGGGCAACTGACCTGTGCCTTTGAGGCTATCGGCATTCACGATGTAAGGCGTGTAGCACTCGGTGTAGCCGTGTTCTTGGGTTTGTACATCGAGCATGAACTGCGCGAGGGCGCGGTGCATGCGGGCAATTTGGCCCTTCATCACCGTGAAACGTGAACCAGATAGCTTAACGCCCATCTCGAAATCAAGACCCAAAGGCTCGCCCAAGTCCACATGGTCTTTGGGCTCGAAGCCCAAAGGTGCTGGCTCAGTGCCTGTGGGGCTCCAGCGACGCAGCACCACATTGCCGTGTTCGTCTGCGCCCACTGGCACGCTGTCATGCGGCAGATTGGGCACGGCCAACAAGAGCGATTGCAGCTCTGACTGCAAGGCGTCCAAGCGCACAGCCGAGGTGTCGAGTTCGGTTTTGATGTCGGCCACTTGAGCCATCACACCGTCGGCGCTTTCGCCTTTGGCTTTGAGCATGCCGATTTGTTTAGACAGCGCGTTGCGGCTGGCTTGCAACTCTTCTGTGCGAGTTTGCAATGTTTTACGCTCAGCCTCTAGCGCCTGGTAAGCCTCCACATTCAAAAACGCTTGTGGGCTCTTGCGAGTTTCGAGCTTGGCGATGACGCTGGGTAGGTCGCGGCGAAGTTGGTTGATGTCGAGCATTTACTTCAGTCCTTTTACTTCAGCCCTTTGGGCAGAGGGAATTTGATGGTCTCTTCGACCCCATCGAGGGTTCGCACAGACACAGCGCCCAAGGCGCGCATGCGGGTTATGACTTGTTGCACCAAGATGTCAGGCGCTGACGCACCAGCGGTCAGGCCCACACGGGTCACGCCGGCAAACCACTCTTCCTGGAGTTCTTCGGCGCTGTCGACCATATAGCTTTGTGCACCCGAGCGCTGGGCCACATCGCGCAAGCGGTTGCTGTTGGAGCTGGTGGGACTGCCCACCACAATGACCAAATCCACCTCGGTGCTCAACACCTTCACCGCGTCTTGGCGGTTTTGGGTGGCGTAGCAAATATCTTGCATTTTGGGCTTGCGGATGTTGGGGAAACGCGCCACCACCGCATCAGAAATCATGGCTGCGTCATCCACGCTGAGGGTGGTTTGCGTGACCACGGCCAAGCGCTCGGTTTGCTTGGGCGATACCTTGGCCACATCCTCCACGTCTTCGACCAAGTAGATGCCGTCTAGCAACTGGCCCATCGTGCCTTCAACTTCGGGGTGGCCTTTATGACCAATC
>CAJBHE010000224.1 GCA_903952885.1 uncultured Burkholderiales bacterium | reverse complement strand
CTGCGCGTCCAACAAGGCCTGCGCGTCACTTACGTCGCTCAAGAGCCGCAGCTCGATAGCAACGCATCCGTGTTCGAGTCTGTCAGTGCAGGCTTAGCCCGCATCGTTCATTTGATCGAGCAGTACTGCGCTGGCGAGGGTGACCTCACAGCCATGCAAAACGAAATTGAAATGTTTGACGGCTGGAACTGGGAACAACGCGTGCAAGAAACCTTGCACCGCTTGCACCTTGACCCTGATGCGCGCATCAACGCACTCTCTGGCGGCACACTAAAACGCGTGGCTCTAGCACAAGCTTTGGTGACATCGCCAGACGTGCTCTTACTAGACGAGCCTACCAACCACTTGGACCTCGACAGCATTGAGTGGCTGGAGCAACTCTTGATTGACTTCAAGGGAAGCATCATCACCATCACACATGACCGCTCATTCTTAGACAAGGTGGCTACACGCATTGTGGAATTGGACCGCGGTCATTTGCTGACTTATCCCGGTAACTTCTCGCAATACCAATTGCAAAAGGAAGAGCAAGCCGCGCAAGAAGCCGTCATCAACGCCAAGGCAGACAAACTACTGGCTGGCGAAGAGGTGTGGATTCGTAAAGGCGTAGAAGCTCGGCGCACGCGCAGCCAAAGCCGCATTGGTCGACTCGAAGCGTTGCGCGCCCAGCGCGAAGCACGTCGTGACGCTGTGGGCCGTGTCAAGCTTGACGTCGCCAGCGGCGCGCCCACAGGCAAGATCGTGGCCGAGCTTACCGAGGTGGACAAAGCCTTCGGCGGCAAAGTCATTACCAAGAACTTCTCAGCCACCTTCTTGCGCGGAGACAAGATTGGTTTGATTGGCCCCAACGGCGCTGGCAAATCGACCTTGCTAAAAATGATTTTGGGCGAACTCGAAGCCGACAGCGGCAAGATTCGCCAAGGTGCCAACTTGCAAGTGGCGTACTTTGACCAAATGCGCAATGGCTTGGACATGGATGCTTCCTTGGAAGACTTCATCAGCCCAGGCAGCGAGTGGATTGAAATCGGCACACAGCGCAAGCACGTCAAAAGCTACTTGGATGACTTCTTGTTCTCGCCTGCACGCGCCACATCGCCCGTGCGCTCGTTGTCGGGTGGCGAACGCAACCGCTTGTTGTTGGCTCGTTTGTTTGCCCGCCCAGCCAACGTGCTGGTACTGGACGAACCCACCAACGACTTGGACATCGACACGCTGGAACTGCTGGAAGAGCTGCTGCAAAACTACAACGGCACGGTGTTCATCGTCAGCCATGACCGCACGTTCCTCGACAACGTGGCCACCAGCACCTTGGTGTTTGAAGCCACCGATGACAACCCCGGCTTCTGGCGCGAGTACGAAGGCGGCGTTCAAGATTGGCTGATCCAATCTGAACGCGCTCGCAGCCTTGCGCCGCAAGCCAAGCCAGTAGCGGCTGTGACTGCCAAAGCTGCCGCAGCAGCAGAAGCCCCCAAGCCCGCAGCGGCGAACGCTTCAAGCGCAGCCAAAACCCGCAAACTCAGCTACAAAGAACAGCGCGAGCTAGAAGCTCTGCCAGAGCTCATTGCCACACTAGAAGCAGAGCACAAAGAAACGCAAGCCGCATTAAGCGACAACAGCCTCTACGCCAGCGACCCCGCGAAAGTGGCGCAAATCCACAAGCGCGACAGCGAAATTGAAGATGCGTTGATGGCCGCCCTTGAACGCTGGGAGCAACTGTCCGCGCCCGCATGAACAGCGACGAACTTTTTGCACTGACGGCACTTGCAGCCGCGGGCACATTCACGCCAGGACCAAACACAACACTGTCTGCCACGCTAGCGGCCAACCACGGCCTGCGCCGTGCGCTTCCTTTTGTGTGCGCCGTACCTGTGGGTTGGGGTATTTTGCTGATCCTCAATGCAACGGGCTTGGGCTTGGCAGTTCTTGGCTTTCCAACGCTGCGCTGGGGCCTATTCGCAGCAGGCGTGTTGTATTTACTCTGGCTGGCCTACCAACTCGCCAGCACAAAACGCTTGAGCGAGGGCGCACAAGGGCCCGTCGTTGGATTCAAACAAGGCGTGATGCTGCAGTTCATCAACATCAAAGCATGGCTATTGGCATTGTCAGTGGTCAGTGGCTGGGTCATCGGCCACGACGACACGCTTGGGCGATTGCTAGAGACCTTGCCCATCTTCATGTTCTTTGGCCTAGCCAGCAACCTCGCCTATGCCTGGATGGGTGCGGGCTTGCGCCAATGGCTGCGCGGCCCCAACAACACCGCATGCCGTCTGCAATGGTTCAACCGAGCGATGGCTACCGCCCTCATCAGCACAGGGTTGTGGATGGCTCGCTTTGCGTTGCAAGCCCCATAAACGTTTGCAGCACACGTTGCCGCACAAGTGACTCTGGGTCGCTGCTGCGACTGTTAGCCTTGCCATTCATCTTCAGAATGAACACAAATAACACATACACAACGCCATGGGACATCTTTATTTAGTGCGACACGGACAGGCCTCTTTGGGCGCAGTTGACTACGACCATCTCAGCCCATTGGGCGTGCAACAAAGCCAGCGCTTGGGCGAACATTGGCGCGCACAAGGCATCACCTTTGATGCCGCCATCACGGGCAACATGAAGCGCCATACGCAAACCTTGGCAGGCATTCAACAAGTCATGGGCACGCAACACGCGGCCCAGATCTGGCCAGGCTTGAATGAATACAACGCGGAAGCCATCATTCGCGCCATCCAGCCGGGCGAGCTGATCAAGCCCACCACGCCCGAGGGCTACAAACAATACTTCCGCTTGTTGCGCGATGGACTGGCGCAATGGATGGCGGGCGTAGTGAGCCCGCAAGGCATGCCCAGTTACACAGAGTTTGTTCATGGCGTCACGTCCACGCTAGACCATATTCGTCAGCAATGCGAGGGCAATGTTTTGCTCGTGTCTAGCGGCGGTCCAATTGCCACTGCCGTGGCGCATGTGTTGCGCACCAGCCCAGAAACCAGCATTGAGCTCAACATGAGGATGCGCAATAGCGCGGTGACTGAATTCAGCTTCAACCCCAAACGCCACAGCTTGGTGTCATTCAATAGCTTGCCGCACTTAGAAACACCCAGCCACAAAGACTGGATCACGTTCGCCTGAAGCTTGCGAAAACTTAGCCTGAACAGGCGTTACACGCGAACCGTGCTCAACGGCAACGCCACAAGTTCTTTCAGCAGCAGCGCCAGCTGCTCACCCGCGCTGTTCACCAGCGCCTCGCCTTTGGCGGCCGTTGCGGCAGACGCATTACCCGCTGCACCTTGTGGGTTGTAGTCTTGCATGTGCCAGCCGAGTTTGGCGCTTTTGCCATTGCCCAGCAAGGCGAAATGTTTGGCTCGGTCTTGCGAGGTAGAAGTAAAGTTTTGCGCCTCTGCCATGTTCACGCGGCTGGGCGACAGCGCCAGCATCATCGACGTTTCAATGTCGCCTGCATGGACGCCAAAGCGGTGCTCGTCTGCCGAGAACTGACCCATCACAGCCGCGTCGATGGGCAAGTTGTACCAACTGCTGCTGTAAACAATCAGGCCATGTTG